>NZ_WWIC01000112.1:0-70780 GCF_009872555.1 Streptomyces sp. SID5643 | reverse complement strand
ACCGGCACCGGCACCGGCACCGGCACCGGCACGTAAGGTTCACGCCGCGCACGCGACATGCAGTGTTCGCTGTCCGCCAGACGGACCTCAGGGGCGGTATGCCCTGCCCGCCGGATACGGTGGAACCACCATGAGCGCTTCGCAGACCTCGTCTTCCGACGTCCCTGCCGACGTCCCCACCCTCCTTGTGAAGATCTTCGGCAAGGACAGGCCGGGCATCACCGCCGGTCTCTTCGACACCCTCGCCGCCTACTCCGTCGACGTCGTCGACATCGAGCAGGTCGTCACCCGCGGCCGGATGGTGCTCTGCGCGCTCGTGACCGAGCCGCCTCCCGGGCTGGAGGGAGATCTGCGGTCGACCGTCCACAGCTGGGCCGAGTCGATGAAGATGCAGGCGGAGATCATCTCCGGCCTGGGCGACAACCGCCCGCGCGGGCTGGGCCGGTCCCTGGTCACCGTGCTCGGGCACCCGCTCACCGCCGAGGCCACGGCCGCCATCGCCGCGCGGATCACGAAGACCGGCGGCAACATCGACCGTATCTTCCGGCTCGCCAAGTACCCCGTGACGGCCGTCGAGTTCGCCGTCTCCGGCGTGGAGACCGAACCGCTGCGCACCGCCCTGGTGACGGACGCGGCGCGGCTCGGCATCGACGTGGCGGTCGTCGCCGCCGGTCTGTACCGGCGCGCGCAGCGCCTGGTCGTCATGGACGTCGACTCGACGCTGATCCAGGACGAGGTCATCGAGCTGTTCGCCGCCCACGCCGGCTGCGAGGACAAGGTCGCCGAGGTGACGGCGGCCGCGATGCGCGGGGAGCTGGACTTCGAGCAGTCCCTGCACGCGCGCGTGGCGCTGCTGGAGGGGCTGGACGCCTCGGTCGTGGACAAGGTGCGCAGCGAGGTGCGGCTGACGCCGGGCGCCCGCACCCTGATCCGCACGCTGAAGCGGCTCGGCTATCAAGTCGGCGTCGTGTCGGGTGGCTTCACCCAGGTCACGGACGATCTGAAGGAGCGGCTCGGGCTGGACTTCGCCCACGCCAACACCCTGGAGATCGTCGACGGCAGGCTGACGGGCAAGGTCACCGGCGAGATCGTCGACCGCCCGGGCAAGGCACGGCTGCTGCGCCGGTTCGCCGCGGAGGCGGGAGTGCCGCTGTCGCAGACGGTGGCGATCGGTGACGGAGCCAACGATCTGGACATGCTGAACGCGGCCGGTCTCGGTGTCGCCTTCAACGCCAAGCCGGTGGTGCGCGAGGCCGCGCACGCCGCGGTGAACTTCCCCTTCCTGGACACGGTGCTGTATCTGCTGGGTGTCACGCGGGAAGAAGTCGAGGCGGCGGACATCCTCGACATCGGCTGACGACACGGCCTTCGGCCGACCGCCACGACGTCGGCCGACCGCCACCGCGTCGGCCGACCGCCACCGCGTCGGCGGAACCGACCAGAAGGGGCCCGGCGCCGCATCGGCGCCGGGCCCCTGTCACACGGGGGTCGTCACTCGGCGGGCGCCCAGTAGTCCCGCAGCGCGGCCACGCCCGGCTCCAGGCTCTTCCAGGTGCCGCCGAACGACAGCACGGCGAAGGCGGCGGCGGGGAAGCCGCGGCGGGTCATCCGCTCCCGGGCGTCCTCCTCGCCGGAGCCCGCCAGGACGTCGGCGAGGCCCTGGATGCCTGGGTTGTGCCCGATCATGAGGACGTTCTGCGCGTCGTCGGGGGTCTCGTTGAGCAGGGCGATCAGCTCGCCGGGCGAGGCCTCGTAGATCCGCTCCTCGTAGACGGTTTTCGGCCGCTGCGGGAACTCCTGGACGGCGAGCTTCCAGGTCTCCCGGGTGCGGACCGCGGTGGAGCACAGGGCCAGGTCGAAGGCGATACCGGTGTCGGTCAGCCTGCGCCCGGCCTCCGCCGCGTCCATGCGGCCCCGGTCGGCGAGCGGACGCTCATGATCCGTGACCTGTGGCCAGTCGGCTTTCGCATGGCGGAAGAGGACAATCCTGCGGGGTTCTGCGACGCTCATGAGATCCAGCTTCGCATGAAACACGCCACGGGGCGCAGGGAGTTGACCACCGGCTTCGGCCGTGATCAGCGGGCGAGCAGCTGGTGCACGCGCTCGAAGAGGTGGGTGATCGCCGGGTCGCCGGTGGCCGCATGGGCGTCGGACGGGTTGAGGATCAGGGCGAGCAGCGCGGTGAAGGCGAGCACGGGCAGGGCGAGAGCCCACCAGGGCAGCCGGCCGGCGGCACCGGCCCGGGTCGCCGGGTGGGGCCGGGTGTGCGTAGGGGCCGACATGGTGCCTCCGCTCTTCGAGTGGTCGGTGACCGTCTCGCGGTCACATACTCGAAGCTACGGAATCCTGGGCTGCCGCCCCATCCGGTGATCCACCCACTTGACCCTGACCCTCACCCCCTAGGGGACAGGGGGGCTAGCCCCACCATGGGCCGCGAGGGCTCCGGTCATGGCGAGGCGATGGTCGCGATGACGGCGATGACGATGAAGATCGCGAAGAAGGCGCCGAACACGAGCAGCATCTTCTTCTGACCGTGCTGGGGATTCGGGTCGAGCACTGGCATGGGGCAAGTGTCCCACCCCCTGCGACGAGCCGGCGCCCCGGGGTGACCCCCGGTCCCGGGGCGTTGCTCAGCGGGCCGCCTCGTCCTCCACCGTGCGGTCGCGTCCGGCCAGGAAGCCGACGGCCATCTGCGGGATCATCAGGGCGCTCATCAGCGCGATCGGGAGGCCCCAGCCGCCGCTGTGCTGGTAGAGGACGCCCACCAGGAGCGGTCCGGGGATGGAGATCAGGTAGCCGGTGCTCTGCGCGAACGCCGACAGCTGGGCCACGCCCGGGCCGGTCCTGGCCCGCATGCCGACCATGGTCAGGGCGAGCGGGAAGGCGCAGTTGGCGACGCCGAGCAGCACGGCCCAGGCCCAGGCTCCGGCGGCGGGCGCGAGGTACAGCCCGGCGTAGCCGGCGAGGCCGCAGACGCCCAGGGCCAGCACGATCGGCCCCTGGTGGGGCAGCCGGGCGGCCAGGCGGGGTATGACGAAGGCCAGGGGCACGCCCATCACCATGGTGACCGCCAGGAGCAGCCCCGCGGTACCGGCGGGGACACCGGCGTCCCGGAAGATCTGCGCCATCCAGCCCATGGTGATGTAGGCGGCGGTGGCCTGGAGGCCGAAGAAGACGGCCAGGGCCCAGGCGGTGCGGCTGCGGGCCATGCGCAGCCGGGGCGCCTGCACGCGCGCGTGCTCCGCGGAAGCGGACGCAGGCGCCGGGCCCGGCGTCTGCGTCTTCCCTGCGGCCTCCTCCTGAGCCCCGGGCGGTGTGGCGCGTCCCCGGACGAAGGGCAGCCACGGCAGGACGGCCGCCACGGCGAGCCCCGCCCACAGGGCCAGGCCGGTCTGCCAGCTGCCGCCGAGGGTGTCGGCCAGGGGGACGGTGACCGCCGCCGCGAGGGCCGTGCCGAGGGCGAGGGCCATCGAGTACAGGCCGGTCATGGAACCCACGCGGTCGGGAAACCAGTGCTTGACGATGACCGGCATCAGGACGTTGCTGACGGCGATGCCCATCAGGGCGAGGGCGCTGCCGGCCAGGAAGCCGGCCGTGCCGCCGGCGTAGGGACGGACGAGCAGGCCGGTGGCGATCGCGGCCATGCCGGCGCACACCACGGCACCCGCCCCGAAGCGGCGGGCGAGCCGCGGTGCCATGACGCCGAAGACGGCGAAGCACAGCGGCGGCACGGAGGTGAGCAGCCCGGCGACGCTGCCGCTCATGCCGAGCCCGTCGCGGACCTCCTCCAGGAGCGCTCCGAGGCTGGTGATGGCGGGGCGGAGGTTGAGCGCGGACAGCGCGATGCCGAGGACGAGCAGCCGCATCGTCCACGCGCGCGGGGAGGTGCCGCCCGGTTTCCCGGCGTCGTGCGCGGCCGCGCTGCGTACGGTCGGGGGCGTCATCGTCCGGGTTTCCTCACTAGCCATGAGGCCCATCATAGAATCATGGGATGATTGACTGTCCACTCCTCCGCTGCCCTGCGGCACCCCGGTCGTGCGAAGGTGAGCCATGCCCTTGAGCCATCCCCGCCGTTCGGCGCTCTCCGAGCAGGTCATCGCCGCCCTGCGGGCCCAGATCACCTCCGGCGAGTGGCCGGTCGGCTCCCGCATCCCGACCGAGCCGGAACTGGTCGAGCAACTGGGCGTCGCCCGCAACACGGTCCGTGAGGCCGTCCGCGCCCTGTCGCACAACGGCCTGCTGGACATCCGCCAGGGCTCCGGCACCTACGTCGTGGCGACGAGCGAGCTGGCCGGCGTGATGCAGCGGCGGTTCGCCGAGGCCGACCCGCGGCACATCGCCGAGCTGCGCTCCACGCTGGAGTCGGCCGCCGCCCGGCTGGCCGCCGAGCGGCGCACGGAGAAGGACCTGAAGCAGCTGGACGCGCTGCTCCTGCGGCGGGAGGAGGCCTGGGAGTCGGGCGACAAGGAGGCGTTCGTGACCGCGGACGCGACGTTCCACCTGGCCGTGGTGTCCGCCTCCCACAACGACGTCATGACGGCCATGTACGCGGACCTGGGCGAGGTGCTGCGGGACTGGCTGCGCGAGGACGTCGGCGAGAAGCTGACGCCGGAGACCTACATGGACCACGGGCGGCTGCTCGAAACGATCCGCGCGGGCGAGGCGGACGAGGCCGCGGCGGAGGCCGCCCGCTACCCGTTCCTGTGCCGGCTGGGCGGCGTCACCTCCCCCACCGGTGCCTGACACCGCCCGCCGGGCTCAGCTCTCCCGCCGGTGACTGATCCACACGTCGCCGACCTCTTTCCAACACCGCCCCGTCAGCCGCACGGTCTGCGCGGGTCCGGCCTCGACCGGTGAGCTGTCGGTGTCGATGTCCCACCAGCGGGCGCACTCGACGTGCAGGCTCACCCGGTCGGTCTCCGGGTAAGGGTTGTGGCAGTACGCGGTCACCGTGGAGCCGGTCACGCGGATCCGGCACGCGGCGCCGAAGGGATCGGCGGACTCCCGCTCGTCGGCGGGCACGCGCGCGTGGGGCACCGCCTCGTACGCCGGGGTCAGCACGAGCGCGACGGCGAGGGACACTGAGGCCGTTCGGCGGGACAAGCGCACAAGGGGACCTCCTCGGCCGTGCTGGGGAGGGGCTCGGGTCGTGAACGCGTACTCCAGAGTGCCCAGTTGCGGGCCTCCCCCGCCCGGCCGGCTGAGCCGAACGGGTGACGCCCCGCTCTCCGCGCGGTGCGGGGAACGGGGCGTCGAGGACGTACGGGAGATCAGGCTCCGATGGCGTGCAGACCGCCGTCGACGTGGATGATCTCGCCCGTGGTCTTGGGGAACCAGTCGCTCAGCAGGGCGACGACACCGCGGCCGGCCGGCTCGGGGTCCTTCAGGTCCCACTCCAGCGGGGAGCGGGAGTCCCACACGGAGGCGAGCTCGCTGAAGCCCGGGATGGACTTGGCGGCCATGGAGCCGAGCGGACCGGCCGAGACCAGGTTGCAGCGGATGTTCTGCTTGCCCAGGTCGCGGGCCATGTAGCGGCTGGTCGCCTCCAGGGCGGCCTTGGCCGGGCCCATCCAGTCGTACTGCGGCCAGGCGAACTGCGCGTCGAAGGTCAGCCCGACGACGGAGCCGCCGTTCTGCATCAGCGGCAGGCAGGCCATGGTGAGCGACTTCAGGGAGTACGCCGAGACGTGCATGGCGGTGGCGACCGACTCGAACGGCGTGTTGAGGAAGTTGCCGCCGAGGGCGTCCTGCGGGGCGAAGCCGATGGAGTGGACGACGCCGTCGAGGCCGCCGAGCTCCTCGCCGACGATGTCGGCAAGCCGGCCGAGGTGCTCGTCGTTGGTCACGTCGAGCTCGATGACCTTGACGGGGTTGGGCAGCTTCTTGGCGATGCGCTCGGTCAGCGTGGGCCGCGGGAACGCCGTGAGGATGATCTCCGCGCCCTGCTCCTGGGCCAGCTTGGCGGTGTGGAAGGCGATGGAGGACTCCGTCAGCACACCGGTGATCAGGACGCGCTTGCCCTCGAGAATTCCGCTCATGGTGATCAGTGACCCATTCCCAGTCCGCCGTCAACCGGAATGACGGCTCCAGTGATGTACGAGGCGTCGTCCGAGGCGAGGAACCGCACGGCCGCGGCGACCTCCTCCGGCTGCGCGTACCGGCCGAGCGGCACCTGCTTGACGATGCCTTCGCGCTGCTCGTCGGTGAGCACCTTGGTCATGTCGGTGTCGACGAAGCCGGGCGCGACGACGTTGAAGGTGATGTTGCGCGAGCCCAGCTCCCGGGCGAGGGAACGCGCGAAGCCGACCAGCGCGGCCTTGGAGGCGGCGTAGTTCGCCTGGCCGGGACCGCCGTACAGCCCGACGACCGACGAGATGAGCACCACGCGGCCCTTCTTGGCGCGCAGCATGCCGCGGTTGGCGCGCTTGACCACGCGGAAGGTGCCGGTGAGGTTGGTGTCGACGACCGAGGTGAAGTCCTCCTCGGACATCCGCATCAGGAGCTGGTCCTTGGTGATGCCGGCGTTGGCGACGAGGATCTCGACGGGCCCGTGGGCCTCCTCGATCTCCTTGTAGGCCTGCTCCACCTGCTCGGTGTCGGTGATGTCGCACTTGACGGCCAGGAAGCCTGCCGGCGGCTCACCCGAGCGGTACGTGATGGCGACCTTGTCGCCGGCATCGGCGAAAGCGCGGGCGATGGCGAGGCCGATGCCCCGGTTGCCTCCGGTGACGAGAACCGAGCGGCTCAACGGATCACCCTTTCGATAGCGGTCTGGTATCCGCCCCGGTGCCTGGACGACAGGCGGTGATGACAGGCGGCTTCCTCGAAAACCTATCGGTCCGGGCACGCCCGCGGACAATCGGGCACCGACAGTGGCGTACGGGACTCACTGTCGGGTCCCTACAGAAACCCGCCGGCCCGGCTCCGGAAACTCATGGCCCGCGCGCGGGATGGACGACATGATCGGATCAGTCACGACGTACGGCAACCACGGTCACCTCGACAGAAAGAGACGGCGGTGCCTCATACCATCGACGAGGCCTTCACGGCCCTCCCCCTACGCGCCCTCGCCGACGCGGCCCTCGCACGCGCGCGTGCGCTGGGCGCCGAGCACGCGGACTTCCGGTTCGAGCGGGTGCGGGGCGCGTCCTGGCGGTTCCGGGACGCCAAGCCCGCCGGGTCGTCGGACACCACCGACCTCGGGTACGCGGTGCGGGTGGTGCACGGCGGTACGTGGGGCTTCGCGTCCGGCGTCGACCTCACCATGGACGCCGCCGCCCGGGTCGCCGGGCAGGCGGTGGCGATGGCCAGGCTTTCCGCCCAGGTGATCAAGGCGGCCGGCTCGGACGAGCGTGTGGAACTGGCCGGCGAGCCGGTGCATGCCGAGAAGACGTGGATCTCGTCGTACGAGATCGACCCCTTCTCCGTGCCCGACGAGGAGAAGGCCGGGCTGATCGCGGAGTGGAGCGCGCGGCTGCTGGCGGCCGACGGGGTCGACCACGTCGACGCCTCGCTGCTCACCGTCCACGAGAACAAGTTCTACGCGGACACCGCCGGGACGGTGACCACGCAGCAGCGGGTGCGGCTGCACCCGGTGTTCAACGCGGTGTCGGTGGACGAGTCGAGCGGCGAGTTCGATTCGATGCGCACGCTGGCGCCACCCGTGGGGCGCGGCTGGGAGTACCTGCGGGGCACCGGCTGGGACTGGGAGGACGAGCTGGAGCGGATCCCGGAGCTGCTCGCCGAGAAGATGCGCGCTCCCAGCGTCCAGGCCGGCCTGTACGACCTGGTCGTCGACCCGTCCAACCTGTGGCTGACCATCCACGAGTCCATCGGGCACGCCACGGAACTGGACCGGGCGCTCGGCTACGAGGCCGCCTACGCCGGCACCTCGTTCGCGACGTTCGACCAGCTGGGCAAGCTGCGCTACGGCTCCGAGCTGATGAACGTCACCGGCGACCGCACCGCCGAGCACGGCCTGGCCACCATCGGCTACGACGACGAGGGCGTCGAGGGCCAGTCCTGGGACCTGGTCAAGGACGGCACGCTCGTCGGCTACCAGCTGGACCGGCGGATCGCGAAGCTCACCGGCTTCGAGCGGTCCAACGGCTGCGCCTACGCCGACTCCCCCGGGCACGTGCCCGTGCAGCGCATGGCCAACGTGTCGCTGCGGCCGGACCCGGCCGGGATGTCGACCGAGGATCTGATCGGGAGCGTGGAGCGGGGCATCTACGTGGTCGGCGACCGGTCCTGGTCGATCGACATGCAGCGCTACAACTTCCAGTTCACCGGGCAGCGCTTCTACCGCATCGAGAACGGGCGGCTGGCCGGACAGCTGCGGGACGTGGCCTACCAGGCGACGACGACCGACTTCTGGGGCTCCATGGCCGCCGTGGGCGGGCCGCAGACCTACGTCCTGGGCGGCGCCTTCAACTGCGGCAAGGCCCAGCCGGGCCAGGTCGCGGCCGTCTCCCACGGTTGCCCCTCGGCCCTCTTCAAGGGCGTCAACATTCTGAACACGACCCAGGAGGCCGGTCGATGAGCGCGCGTTCCAGCAAGCCGCACGAGGTCGTCGAGCGCGCCCTCGAACTGTCCCGGGCGGACGGCTGTGTCGTCATCGCCGACGAGCGGTCCACCGCGAACCTGCGCTGGGCCGGCAACGCGCTCACCACGAACGGAGTCACGCGCGGGCGCACGCTCACCGTGGTCGCCACGGTCGACGGCAAGGAGGGCACGGCCTCCGGGGTCGTGTCACGGTCCGCGGTGACCCCCGACGAGCTGGAGCCCCTGGTGCGGGCCGCCGAGGCCGCCGCGCGCGGCGCCGGGCCCGCCGAGGACGCGCAGCCGCTGGTCACGGGTGTGGAGCGGTCGCCGGAGTTCACCGAGGCGCCCGCCGAGACCTCGTCCGCGGTGTTCGCCGACTTCGCCCCGGCGCTCGGCGAGGCCTTCGCACGCGCGCGTGCGGGCGGCCGGGAGCTGTACGGCTTCGCCAACCACGAGATGGTGTCGTCGTACGTCGGCACGTCCACGGGGCTGCGGCTGCGTCACGACCAGCCGGTCGGGACGCTGGAGCTGAACGCCAAGTCCCCCGACCGGACCCGGTCCGCCTGGGCCGGGCGCTCCACGCGGGACTTCAAGGACGTCGATCCGGCGGCCCTGGACGCGGAGCTGGCGGTGCGCCTGGGCTGGGCCGAGCGGCGCGTGGAGCTGCCGGCCGGGCGCTACGAGACGCTGCTGCCGCCGACGGCCGTGGCGGACCTGCTGATCTACCAGATGTGGTCGGCGTCGGGCCGGGACGCGGTCGAGGGCCGCACGGTGTTCTCCAAGCCGGGCGGCGGCACCCGGGTCGGCGAGAAGCTGACCGATCTGCCGCTGACCCTGCGCAGCGACCCGAACGAGCCCGGCCTGGAGTCGGCGCCGTTCGTGATCGCGCACTCCTCCGGGGGCGACCAGTCGGTGTTCGACAACGGGCTCCCGCTCACGGCCACGGAGTGGATGCGCGAGGGCGAGCTGCGGCATCTGACGACCAGCCGCCACAGCGCGGGGCTGACCGGTCTGCCCGTGGCGCCGGGGATCGACAACATCGTCCTGAACGGGGGCGAGGACCGGTCCCTGGAGGAGATGGTCGCGAACACCGGGCGCGGGCTGCTGCTGACCTGCCTGTGGTACATCCGCGAGGTCGACCCGGCGTCGCTGCTGCTCACCGGTCTGACCCGGGACGGCGTCTACCTGGTCGAGAACGGCGAGGTGACGGGCGAGGTGAACAACTTCCGGTTCAACGAGTCGCCGGTCGGGGTGCTCGGCCGGGCCACGGAGGCGGGGCGGACCGAGAAGACGTTGCCCAGGGAGTGGAGCGACTGGTTCACCAGGGCCGCGATGCCGGCTCTGCGGGTGCCGGATTTCAATATGAGCTCTGTCAGCCAGGGCGTATAACCTCGTACCTGATGACGAGCCCATTCAAGGAGATGCGAGAACCGTGACGGACATCGTCGACGAGCTGAAGTGGCGCGGGCTGTTCGCCCTGTCCACTGACGAGGACGCTTTGCGCAAGGCGCTCGCGGACGGTCCCGTCACGTTCTATTGCGGCTTCGACCCGACGGCGCCGTCGCTGCACGTGGGGCACCTGGTGCAGGTGCTCACCGTGCGCCGGCTCCAGCAGGCCGGTCACCGGCCGCTGGCGCTGGTCGGCGGGGCCACGGGCCTGATCGGCGATCCGCGCCCGACCGCGGAGCGCACGCTGAACGACCCGGAGACGGTCACCGGCTGGGTCGACAGGCTGCGCGCCCAGATCGAGCCGTTCCTGGACTTCGAGGGCGAGAACGCGGCCGTCATGGTCAACAACCTCGACTGGACGGAGAACCTCTCCGCGATCGAGTTCCTCCGGGACATCGGCAAGCACTTCCGCGTCAACAAGATGCTGACGAAGGACTCGGTGGCCCGGCGCCTGGAGTCCTCCGAGGGCATCAGCTACACGGAGTTCAGCTACCAGCTGCTCCAGGGCATGGACTTCCTCCAGCTCTACCGCCGCTACGGCTGCACGCTCCAGCAGGGCGGCAGCGACCAGTGGGGCAACCTCACGGCGGGCCTGGACCTGATCCACCGCCTGGAGCCGGACGCGACCGCGCACGCTCTGGCGACGCCGCTGATGACCAAGGCGGACGGCACCAAGTTCGGCAAGACCGAGGGCGGCGCCGTCTGGCTCGACCCGGAGATGACGACGCCGTACGCGTTCTACCAGTTCTGGCTGAACGTGGACGACCGGGACATCTCCCGGTACATGCGCATCCTGTCCTTCCGTTCCCGCGCGGAGCTGGAGGAGCTGGAGCGGCAGACCGAGGAGCGTCCGCAGGCCCGGGCGGCGCAGCGCGCGCTGGCCGAGGAGCTGACGACGCTGGTGCACGGCGCCGGTCAGACGGCCGCCGTGATCGCCGCGTCCAAGGCCCTCTTCGGGCAGGGCGAGCTGGCGGAGCTCGACGAGAGGACGCTGGCCGCGGCCCTGTCGGAGGTGCCGCACGTCCAGGTCGCCGAGCTCGGCCCGGCCGTGGACCTGTTCGCCGAGGTCGGCCTGGTGGCCAGCAAGTCGGCCGCGCGCCGCACGGTCAAGGAGGGCGGCGCCTACGTGAACAACGTCAAGGTCGTCGGCGAGGACGCCGTCCCCGCCAAGGAGGACCTGCTGCACGGCCGCTGGCTGGTACTGCGCCGGGGCAAGAAGAACCTGGCGGCGGTCGAGGTCACGGGCGCCTGAGAGCGCGGGAAAAAGGGGCGGTCTCCGGTGCCGGAGGCCGCCCCTTCGCCGTGCACCCCGTCATGCCCTGCGTTTGTCTCCCCTGGCCGCCGTCCAGGCCCGGTCGCCGAGACCGACGAGGATGAGCGCGGCCACCAGCTGGAAGACGTGCCGCCACCAGTCGATCCCCGATGTGGCGTCGACACCGGCAGCCCGCGCTATGGCATTGCCGGCGATACCGCCGATCATGCCCAGGATCACGGTCAACCACAGCGGAATATGTTGTTTGCCCGGAATGATCGCCTTGGCGAGCAGACCTAGTACCAGTCCTACGATGATCGCCCACAACCAGCCCATCGCTGCCTCCTCGTACGGCTCGACGTGAGCACTACGGCCAGTGTCGGCCCAGGTGCCGTACGCCGCATGCCGACGCGGGCCGTACGTGCTCCGGCGCAGGCCGTCCGTCCGGCCGGTGCGCCACCCGGTCTCGTGACCGGCGCAACCGCGGCGTAACGTGGGAGCTGTCCCGGCCAGGTCCCCCGGCCGGCCGAGGGCGGCTACGGGGCGGGGAGAGTCCGATACGGGCGGATGGTGGAATGCGATGCGGAAGCAGCACGGTGGCGGCAACGCCCAGGTTTTCCGGATCACCGGCGCCCGGACCGGGCTCCAGGAGGACGTACGCGGGCGGCAGCGCCGCTACGTGATCTCGATGACGGTCCGCACGATCTCGGTGATCCTCGCGGCCACGTTGTGGAACGTCGAACGGCACGTGGCCATCGTGGCGTTGGTGCTCGGGCTGGTGCTGCCGTACGTCGCCGTGGTGATCGCGAACGCCGGGCGCGAGAACGCGCCGTCTCTGCCGTCGACGTTCGTGGCGCCGCCGGTGCGTCCGATGATCTCGCCGTCGGCTCCGGGTGACGGGCCGGCGGAACCCGGCGCGGAAGACGCCGTGTCCGAGCCGGTGCCGGGTGGGCGGGGCGAGACGCCCGAGCGGTAGGGACGCCGGGGAGAGATCACCGGTGATCGGGGAGGGAAGTCATCTTCCTGCCAAGCTCAAGAAAAGCTCAGATCAATCATGTTGTTCCAGTGCCGGGCCCGGGGTGATGCGTGACATACTTCGTACGCGCTCCGCATCCCCCGTCGGAGCGACGGACCGACGCCGGGCAGCTCCCCCCGTGGCTGCTCGGCGTCGCCTTTTTCTGTGGACCTTGTGGACCTTCTTCTGTGAGACGAAGCTGTGAGTGACGAGACGCCCATCTGTTCCGCGAAGGGCTGCCGGGCCGAGGCCGTGTGGGTCCTGGCGTGGAACAACCCGAAGATCCACACGCCGGAGCGGCGCAAGACGTGGCTGGCCTGTGAGGAGCACCGCGAGCACTTGTCGCAGTTCCTCGGGGTGCGGGGGTTCCTGAAGGACGTGGTCCTGCTCAAGGAGTGGGAAGAGACCCGCTAGGCCGTCAGCCGCCGATCGCCGACATGGGCCGGTCGGGCTGCACGAACGTCGGGTCGTCCAGGCCCGCTCCCGCCTTCTTGCCCCACATCGCCAGGCGCCAGATACGGGCGATCTCCTCGTCGGGGGCACCGGAGCGCAGGGCGGCGCGCAGGTCGGTCTCCTCCCGGGCGAACAGACAGGTGCGGACCTGGCCGTCGGCGGTGAGGCGGGTGCGGTCGCAGGCCGAGCAGAACGGGCGGGTGACGGAGGCGATGACGCCGACCACATGCGGTCCGCCGTCCACCAGCCAGCGCTCCGCCGGGGCCGAGCCCCGCTTCTCCTCGCCCTCCGCGATCAGTTCGAAGCGGGTCCGCAGGGAGGCCAGGATGTCCCCGGCGGTGATCATGCCGTCGCGCTTCCAGCCGTGCTGGGCGTCCAGCGGCATCTGCTCGATGAAGCGCAGCTCGTAGTCGTGCTCCACGGCCCAGGCCAGGAGGTCCGGCGCCTCGTCGTCGTTGAGGCCCGGCATCAGGACCGAGTTGACCTTGACCGGGGTCAGGCCCGCGTCCCGGGCCGCGTACAGGCCCTCGATGACGTCCTTGTGGCGGTCGCGGCGCGTGAGGGTCTTGAAGACCTCCGGGCGCAGGGTGTCCAGGGAGACGTTGACCCGGTCCAGGCCCGCCGCCTTGAGGGCCGCCGCCGTGCGCTTGAGGCCGATGCCGTTGGTGGTCAGCGACATCTGGGGGCGCGGGTCCAGGGCGGCGACGCGCTCGACCATGCCGACCAGGCCCGGGCGCAGCAGCGGCTCGCCGCCGGTGAAGCGCACTTCCTCGATGCCGAGGGAGGTGACGGCGATGTCGATCAGGCGGACGATCTCGTCGTCCGTGAGCAGGTCCGGCTTGGCCAGCCACTGCAGGCCCTCCTCGGGCATGCAGTACGTACAGCGCAGATTGCACCGGTCGGTCAGCGAGACCCTCAGGTCGGTGGCCACCCGGCCGTAGGTGTCGATGAGCACGTGGGCCCCCTCCCTCGTCGCGGATCGTGCGTGCGGCACTGTTTTCTCCGACACCCGCGAGCCTACGTGACACCACCGACAACGCCACAGGCCCGATCCCACGACGCGGGACGCGGCCGTGCCGCAGGGACCTGGAGGTTCCTACGACACGGCCGCGCGGGAGGGGTCGTGCTCAGTGGGCTCCGGTGCCGGTCAGGGACCGGACCTCCAGCTCCGCGTACTTCTTGGCGTCGGGCTCCTCCTTGGACAGGACCGTGCCGAGCCAGCCCATGAGGAAGCCGAACGGGATGGAGATGATGCCCGGGTTCTTCAGCGGGAACCAGGCGAAGTCGACCTCGGGGAACATCGCCTTGGGGTCGCCGGAGACGACGGGCGAGAACAGCACCAGGCCGACGGCGACGATCAGACCGCCGTAGATCGACCACAGGGCGCCCTGGGTGGTGAAGCGCTTCCAGAACAGGCTGTAGAGGATCGTCGGCAGGTTGGCGGAGGCCGCGACGGCGAAGGCGAGCGCGACCAGTCCGGCCACGTTCAGGTCGCGGGCGAGGGCTCCGAGGCCGATGGAGACGACGCCGATGAAGACGGTCGCCCAGCGGGCCGCGCGGACCTCCTCGGCTCCGGAGGCTTTCCCCTTGCGGATGACGTTGGCGTAGATGTCGTGCGCGAAGGAGGACGAGGAGGCGAGGGTGAGGCCGGCGACGACGGCGAGGATGGTCGCGAAGGCGACCGCCGAGATCGTGGCGAGCAGGATCGCGCCCCAGGTCGAGTCGACGCCGCCGAGGTGCAGGGCGAGCAGGGGTGCCGCCGTGTTGCCGGACGGGTTGGACGCGATGATCTCGTCCTGGGAGATGAGCGCGGCGGCGCCGAAGCCGAGCGCGATGGTCATCAGGTAGAAGCCGCCGATGATGCCGATCGCCCAGTTCACGGACTTACGGGCGGCCTTGGCGTCGGGCACGGTGTAGAAGCGGATCAGGATGTGCGGCAGGCCGGCGGTGCCGAGGACCAGGGCGATGCCGAGGGAGATGAAGTCCAGCTTGGAGGTGCCGGTGGCGCCGTACTGCAGGCCGGGCTCCAGGAAGGCGGCGCCCTTGCCGCTGTTCTCGGCGGCCGTGCCGAGCAGGTCGGAGATGTTGAAGTTGAACTTCAGCAGCACCAGGAAGGTGATCAGGATGGTGCCGCCGATGAGCAGCACGGCCTTGATCATCTGGACCCAGGTGGTGCCCTTCATGCCGCCGATGGAGACGTAGACGATCATCAGGATGCCGACGAGGGCGACGATGAGGATCTTGCCGGCGTCGGAGGTGATGCCGAGCAGCAGCGAGACGAGGACGCCCGCGCCGGCCATCTGGGCGAGCAGGTAGAAGATCGACACGACGATCGTGGAGGTGCCTGCGGCGGTGCGGACCGGGCGCTGGCGCATGCGGTACGCGAGGACGTCGCCCATGGTGTAGCGGCCGGAGTTGCGCAGCGGCTCGGCCACCAGGAGCAGGGCGACGAGCCAGGCGACCAGGAAGCCGATGGAGTAGAGGAAGCCGTCGTATCCGAAGAGGGCGATGGCGCCCGCGATGCCGAGGAAGGACGCGGCGGACATGTAGTCGCCGGAGACGGCGAGGCCGTTCTGGAAGGCGCTGAACTGACGCCCGCCGGCGTAGAAGTCGGCGGCGTCCTTGGTCTGGCGGCCCGCCCAGATGGTGATGCCGAGGGTGGCGACGACGAACAGCGCGAACAGGGTGATGATCAGCGGGCGGTGCTCGCTGGCCTCGTTCGCCGCGATGAAGTGCTGCTGGGCGAGGAAGGTCTGCTGTACGGGGCTCATGCGCCGCTCTCCATCCGGGTCTTGATGGCCTCGGCCTTGGGGTCGAGCTTCGCGGCGGCGTGCCGCGAGTACCACCAGGCGATGAGGAACGTGGTGACGAACTGGGCGACGCCGAGGACGAAGGCGACGTTGATGTTGCCGAACAGCTTGGTGCCCATGAAGCCGCCCGCGTAGTTCGAGAGCAGGACGTACAGCAGGTACCAGGTGATGAAGCCGACGGTCAGCGGGAAGGCGAAGGAGCGGTAGGAGCGGCGCAGTTCACCGAACTCCGCGCTCTCCTGCACCTCCGCGAACTCCTCGGGTGAGGGGAGCTTGTGTTGCTCTTTCGAGGGGGGCGGTGCGTCGGTGGCCACGGAGTCTCCTCGCAATGACGGAAGCGGTCGGTAACGGGGGCGGAGGCGAGAGTCCTCGCGCTCCTTGTTCAACGTCACGGCGGCACGCGAGAACCGGTTCAAACGCCCGGCGTTCTTTCCGAAGTCGTTTCGACAAAGCGTTGCTGGCCAGCGAGAGGCCGGGATAGCTTCACCCTGCACCACCACGTCATGTACCTGCCCGAGCACCACCTGTGCCTCGGGCCGGTTTCGTTTCCGGAGGATGTGGAGACCCCATGTCTCACTTGCGTTCCAGACGCCGGCTTGCTCTCGCCGTGCCCGTCGCGCTGTCCCTGACGGCCTCTCTGGGCTTCCTGCCCGCCGTCGCGTCGGCGGCCCCGCAGGCGGCACCGGCCACCCGGACGGCTGACGCGCCGAAGCTGGCGTACGTCGTCAACACCAAGGTGGACCGCCACACCATCGCCTCGGTGCAGAAGGCGATCGTGAAGGCCGGCGGTTCGGTCGTGGCCACGTACCAGAGGATCGGCGTGATCGTCGTCCACTCCTCGAACCCCGACTTCGCCCAGACCATCCGCAAGGCCCGCGGGGTCCAGTCCGCGGGTGCGACGCGGACCGCGCCGCTGGCGGCCGCGGGGACGAAGGAGGAGGGCGCGGTCGAGTACCTGACGGCCGCCCAGGCCAAGCGCACCGAGGCCGCCTCGGCGAAGACGCCCGAGAGCGAGCCCCTTGAGGCCGACCAGTGGGACCTGCGGGCGATCGGCGCCGACAAGGCCGCGGCGATCAACCCGGGCAGCCGCAAGGTGACCGTCGCCGTGATCGACACGGGCGTGGACGACACCCACCCCGACATCGCCCCGAACTTCTCCGCGTCGCAGTCCGCCAACTGCGCCGGCGGCAAGCCCGACACCAGCGAGGGTGCCTGGCGGCCGTACACGCCCGAGGACTACCACGGCACGCATGTCGCGGGTGAGATAGCCGCCGCCCGCAACGGCGTCGGCGTCGCGGGCGTCGCTCCCGGTGTGAAGGTGTCCAGCATCAACGTGACCGACCGGGCGAACGGCCTCTTCTACCCGGAGAGCGTCGTCTGCGCGTTCGTGTTCGCCGCCGACCACGGCGTCGAGATCACCAACAACAGCTACTACGTCGACCCGTGGCTGTACAACTGCATGGACGACCCGGACCAGCGGGCCGTCGTCACCGCGGTCAACAGGGCGCAGTTGTACGCCCAGAAGAAGGGCACGCTGAACGTCGCGGCGGCCGGCAACTCCAACCACGACCTGGACGCGGACGCGATCGTCGACGACTCCAGCCCGAACGACACCACGCCCGCCGAGCGCACCATCGACCCGCACGAGTGCTTCGACATCCCGACGCAGCTGCCGGGTGTCGTCACGGTGAGCTCCACGGGCGTCGACAACGTGAAGTCGTACTTCTCGACGTACGGCAAGGGTGTCGTGGACGTCGCCGCGCCGGGTGGTGACCGCCGCTACCAGATCCCGGACACGCCCTCGAAGGACGGCCGCATCCTGTCCACCATGCCGAACGGCGCGTGGGGCTTCCTTCAGGGCACCTCGATGGCCTCGCCGCACGCCTCCGGCGTCGCCGCGCTGCTGAAGTCCAAGCACCCCTGGGCCTCTCCGGCCCAGCTCCAGGCGCTGCTGAAGGCGCAGGCCGACGAGACCGCCTGCCCCGCCTCCTACGACCAGGACGGCGACGGCACGCAGGACGCGGTCTGCGAGGGCGGCGAGCGCCTCAACGGCTTCTACGGCCACGGCATCGTCAACGCGCTGCGCGCGGTCAAGTGACCCGGCTCGCCACCGAGACCCTCCGCACGATCAGCACGTACCAGAACGAACTGGAGACACCATGACTGCGCCGTACGCGCGCTACCGCCGCGCCGTCGCGATCCCGGCCGGGATGGCCATGGCCACGGCTCTCGCCTTCCTGCCGAACACCATGGCCACGGCCGCCGAGGACGCCCCGGCTCCCGCCTCGGCCCGGGCCGAGGCGACCCCGCTCAGCTACGTCGTCAACGTCAAGCCGGGGCACCGCACTTCGGCCTACGTGAAGAAGGCCGTCGCCAAGGCCGGCGGCACGGTCGTGACGTCGTACGACCAGATCGGCGTCATCGTCGTCCACTCCTCGAACGCCGACTTCGCCAAGACCATCCGCAAGGTGCGCGGCGTGCAGTCGGCGGGCGCCACCCGCACCGCGCCGCTGCCCTCGGCGTCGACGGGGGACCTGGGCGCGCCGAAGGTGCTGAGCGCGGCCGAGGTCGCGAAGGCCGAAGCGCCCGCCGGGCAGGACCCGTTGCAGCCGCAGCAGTGGGACCTGCCCGCCATCAAGGCGGACAAGGCGCACGAGAAGACGCTGGGCAGCAAGAAGGTCACGGTCGCCGTGATCGACACCGGGGTCGACGACACGCACCCCGACATCGCGCCCAACTTCGACCGCAAGGCGTCGGTCAACTGTGTGTCGGGCAAGCCGGACACGGCCGACGGGGCCTGGCGGCCCGGTGCCGCGGAGAGCCCGCACGGCACGCACGTCGCCGGTGAGATCGCCGCCGCGAAGAACGGCGTCGGCATGACGGGTGTCGCGCCCGGGGTGAAGGTCTCCGGCATCAAGGTGTCCAACCCGGACGGCTTCTTCTACACGGAGGCCGTGGTGTGCGGCTTCGTGTGGGCGGCCGAGCACGGGGTCGACGTGACGAACAACAGCTATTACACGGACCCCTGGTACTTCAACTGCAAGAACGACCCGGACCAGAAGGCGCTGGTGGACGCCGTCACGCGGGCCGCGAAGTACGCGGAGCGGAAGGGTGCGGTCAACGTCGCCGCGGCCGGCAACGAGAACTACGACCTCGCCTCCGACGAGATCACCGACCCGTCGTCGCCGAACGACACCACGCCGGGCGACCGGGTCGTCGACCCCTCGAAGTGCCTCGACATCCCGACCCAGCTGCCGGGTGTCGTCACGGTGGCCTCGACGGGCGCGAAGGGCATCAAGTCGTCGTTCTCGAACTACGGTCTGGGCGTCGCGGACATAGCCGCCCCGGGCGGTGACTCGACCGCCTACCAGAAGCCGGAGGCGCCGGCCACGAGCGGCCTCATCCTGGGCACGCTGCCGGGCGGCAAGTGGGGCTACATGGCCGGTACGTCGATGGCGTCCCCGCACGTCGCGGGCGTCGCCGCCCTCATCAAGTCGACGCACCCGTACGCCTCCCCGGCCCTGGTGAAGGCCCTGCTGTACGCGGAGGCGGACGCCACGCCGTGCACGGACCCCTACGACATCGACGCCGACGGCAAGATCGACGCGGTGTGCGAGGGCTCCAAGAACCGCAACGGCTTCTACGGCTGGGGCATCGCGGACGCGCTGGACGCGGTGACCAAGTAGAGCTCGTGTGGTGACGGAACGGGCCGGGCGGGGGCACCTGTCCGGCCCGTTCCGTGTCCGGAAGTGCGGCTGTGGTGGGTGGCCGCGCCCCGGGTTGATCGAGTTCTGTTCGACTTGCCCGGCCGTGTGGAGGTTGGTGAAGATCCTGGGGTGACTTCGCCAAGACCCGTACCCCGGGTGACCGATTCGCGCGGGCCGCTGCGGCCCCCCGGTGCGGGGCGGGCCGTCGCCGTGCTGGTGCTGGTGGCGCTGGCCGCGCTGATCCCGCTGCTCGGCCCGTCCGCCGCGCTGCACGGCACCGGGGAGGCCGGGGCACCCGGCGCCGGTGGCATAGCCCTGCTGCGTACGGTGCTGTTCGCCGCGCTGTGCATACCCGTCGGCGAGCTGTTCGTGAACCGGCTGGCGCGTTCGCTGCCCGGCGGGGAGGGGCATCCGGCGCCCCGCAGCTGGTCCCCCGCCGCGGCCGCCGCCGGTTCGCCGGCGCCCTGGGGCTCGCCTCCGTCGTGGCCACCGGCAATCTCGTGCCGGACCACCTGGCGGACATCGACGCCGGCGGGCTCTACGCGTCCCGGGACGGCAAGCTCGCCCTGCTGGAGGTCAACGCGTTCCTCGTGGCGGGGCTGTGCGCCCTGTCACGCCGGCCGGTCACGCAGGTGTGGCCGCTGGCCGCCGTGGTCGTCGCCGAGGCCCTGCGCGCACACCCCACGACGGAGGACGGCCCGCTGACCGGCTCCGGGCTGACGCTCGTCCATCTGACGTGCGCGGCGCTGTGGACGGGCGGTCTGCTGCACGCCCTGCGCACCCTCCGGCTGTGGCCCCGTACGGCGGGGGCGGCCCTGCTGGGTCTCTACGCGCGCGTGGCGCTCGTCCTGCTCGCCGCCATCACCGCGACGGGCGTGTGCAGTTCGCTGCGCCGGATGCCGCCGGAGACGATCCTGGAGCAGCTGACGGGAACGGCGTACGGGCGCGCACTGCTCGCCAAAGTGCTGCTCGTGGCGGTCGTCGCCGCCCTCGCCCTGTGGGCCCGGCGGCGGTTGCGCCGGGCGGCCGACCCGCTGACCGCCTGTGCGCCCGCCCGGGCCGAGGTGGCAGTCCTGGGTCTGGCCGTCGCGGCGTCCGGACTGCTGACGGCGCTGCCGGTGCCCATCCGCTGGTGACGGCGGCGCGACCGGATCCGCGGCGATCGACTGAGTATCGATCAGACGTACGCCTCGCGAACGGACAGACCGGACAACCCGCCTGAGGGAGCATCGGCAGGGGCCGGGGGCGCACCTGGCGGACGGCGGTGTCAGTCACGGCCCGTATCCTCAGGGACCATGCTGGAAGACCTGACGACCGCAGTGTTCTCTGCCACGCCGTGGCCGGCCGCGTATCCCACGGGGTACGCGGTCGTTGACGTGGAGACCACGGGCCTGGCCCGGGACGACCGCATCATCTCCGCGGCGGTCTACCGGCTGGACGAGCGCGGCGAGGTCGAGGACCACTGGTACACGACGGTCAACCCCGAGCGCGACCCGGGCCCGGTGTGGATCCACGGGCTGACGAGCGAGGCACTCGAAGGGGCGCCCCTCTTCCCGGACATCGCCGAGGAGTTCACCGCCCGGCTCGCGGGGCGGGTGCTCGTCGCGCACAACGCCGTCTTCGACTGGCAGATGATCGCCCGGGAGTACGCACGCGCCGAGCGCGAGGCGCCGGTGAAGCAGCGGCTGTGCACGATCGCGCTGTCCAAGGAGCTCGGGCTGCCGCTGCCCAACCACAAGCTGGAGTCCCTCGCCGCGCACTTCGGCGTCGTCCAGCAGCGTGCGCACCACGCGCTGGACGACGCGCGCGTGCTGGCGGAGGCGTTCCGGCCCAGCCTGCGGGCCGCGGCGGCGAACAACGTACGGTTGCCGCTGCACGAGTGCCGGCCGCTGACCGAGTGGACGGACCGCGCCGCCGCGCCCCGGATCGGGCAGCAGGCCGGCCCCGGTGGCTACCGGCCGAGCAGTTGGCGCCCGCCCCGCAAGCGCCCCGCCTGCCCCTACCCCAACCCCGGGCGGTACGAGACGGGCGGGCGGCTCAAGCAGGGCATGCGGGTCGCCTTCTCCGGTGACACCTCCACCGAGCGGGACCTGCTGGAGGACCGTGCGACCGAGGCCGGGCTGCATGTGGCCACGAGCCTGTCCCGGCTGACCAGCCTGCTCGTCACGAACGACCCGGACTCGGGCACGTCCAAGGTCGTCAAGGCCCGGCAGTTCGGTACGCCCGTCGTCGACGAGGCGGCGTTCGGGCAGCTCCTCGCGGACGTGGAGCCGGCGTCGGAGGGGTGAGCATCCGCCGGAGGAGTGACCGTACGGACGGGTGATTGCCGGACGACTCGCCCGGCGGCCGCTCGCCCGCGCGGGGAGGACGGCTCACCCTGTGGCCCATGGCGACCTGTGAGGTATGTGGCAATCAGTACGGAATGACCTTCGAGGTGCACGCGCAGGGCGCGGTGCACGTCTTCGACTGCTTCTCCTGCGCGATCCACCGCATGGCCCCCATCTGCGAGCACTGCCGGGTGCAGATCATCGGCCAGGGCGTCGAGGTCGAGGGCCACTGGTACTGCGGCGCCCACTGCGCCCGCGCGGAGGGAAAGGTGGGAATCGTCGACAAGGTGTGAACCCGTACCCACCTGAATGCACCCCACGACCGAGTTGTACGGTCGTGGGGTGTACCGCTTCCTGATGTCCCGGCAGTGGGTGATCCTCACGTTGATCGCCCTGCTTCTCATCCCCACGATGATCAGGCTGGGTATCTGGCAGATGCACCGCTACGAGGAGCGCGCCGCCCGGAACCAGCTGGTCACCGACGCGCTGGCCGCCGACCCGGTGCCCGTGGAGAAGCTGACGGCGCCCGGGCACACCGTGACCAGCACCGAGCGGTACCGGACCGTGACGGCGAAGGGCCGCTTCGACACGGAGGACGAGGTCGTCGTCCGGCGCCGCACCAACTCCGACGACGAGGTCGGCTACCACGTGCTGACCCCCTTCGTCCTGGACGACGGCAAGGTGCTGCTGGTCAACCGGGGGTGGATCCCCTCCGACGGCCCGAGCCAGACCGCGTTCCCGAAGGTCCCCGCGCCGCCGGGCGGTGAGGTCACCGTCGAGGGGCGGCTGATGCCCGACGAGACGACCGCGGCGAGCGGCATCAAGAACCTCCAGGGCCTGCCGGACCGGCAGATCATGCTGATCAACAGCGAGCAGCAGGCCCGCCGCCTGGGCGCCACGGTGCTCGGCGGCTACATCTCCCAGACGGCTCCCGAACCCAAGGGCGACACCCCGGAGCTGCTGGGCGACCCCGGCAAGGAGGACGCCGCGCTGAACTACGCGTACGCCGTCCAGTGGTGGCTGTTCTCCGCGGCCGTCCCGGTCGGCTGGGTGGTCCTGGCCCGCCGCGAGGCCCGGGAGCGGGCCCAGAAGGCGGCCGAGCGACCCGACCCGACGACGTCCGAGCCGGCCGCGGTGTAGCGCCCCGGCGCGCGCAGGCGGCGCCCGGCCCGAGCCGGCGTGCCGGGCGCGGCGCACACGCCGGGGGCGCATGGCAGGTGCCGCCCCGGTGTCCGGGACACATCACTCCCCCGGCCCCCGCCCTGATTGCCACGCCGAGTTGCCGGGAACCCGCACTCCGTGCACCCCAGCATCGAGGACTACGCGCTCATCGGCGACGAGCAGACCGCCGCCCTGGTCGGCAGGGACGGATCCGTCGACTGGTTGTGTCTGCCCCGCTTCGACTCGGCCGCCTGCTTCGCCAGACTGCTCGGTGACGAGGACAACGGGTTCTGGCGCATCGCCCCCGTGGGTGCGGACCGCTGCACCCGGCGTGCGTACCGCCCCGACACCCTCGTCCTGGACACCGAATGGGAGACGGAGCAAGGGGTGGTCCGGGTCACCGACCTGATGCCCCAGCGCGACCGCGCCCCCGACCTCGTTCGCATCGTCGAGGGCCTCGACGGCGAGGTGACGCTGCACAGCGTCCTGAAGCTGCGCTTCGACTACGGCTCGATCATCCCCTGGGTGCGGCGGGTCGACGGCCACCGCGTCGCCGTCGCCGGCCCGGACTCGGCCTGGCTGCGCAGCGAGCCGGAGGTGACCAGCTGGGGCGAGGACTTCGGCACCCACGCGGAGTTCACCGTCAAGAAGGGCGAGAAGGTCGCGTTCGTCCTGACCTGGCACCCCTCCCACGAGCCGCGCCCCCCGCTCGTCGACCCCTACGACGCACTGCGCCACAGCGTGGAGGACTGGCAGGCCTGGGCGTCGCGCTGCCGCTACGACGGCCCGCACCGGGACGCCGTCGTCCGCTCCCTGATCACCCTCAAGGCGCTCACCTACGCCCCGACGGGCGGCATCGTCGCCGCCCCCACCACCTCGCTGCCCGAGGAGCCGGGCGGGGTGCGCAACTGGGACTACCGCTTCTGCTGGCTGCGCGACTCCACCCTCACCCTGAACGCGCTGCTCGCGGCGGGCTATCAGGAGGAGGCCGAGGCCTGGCGGAACTGGCTGTTGCGCGCGGTCGCGGGCGACCCGGCGGACCTGCAGATCATGTACGGCGTGGCGGGCGAGCGGCGGCTGCCCGAGTTCGAGCTGCCGTGGCTCTCCGGCTTCGTCGGGTCCGCCCCCGTACGCATCGGCAACGACGCCGTGAACCAGCTCCAGCTGGACGTCTGGGGCGAGGTCATGGACTCCCTGTCCCTCGCTCGCGAGTCGGGCCTGTCCGCCCAGCCCGACGTGTGGGCGTTGCAGACGGCCCTGATGGACTTCCTGCGCACCAACTGGCGGCAGCCGGACGAGGGACTGTGGGAGGTGCGCGGCGGCCGGCGCCAGTTCGTGCACTCGAAGGTGATGGTGTGGGTGGCCGCCGACCGTGCCGTGCGCACCCTGGAGCAGCACCCGGAGCTGGACGGCGACCTGGACGGCTGGCGCGCGCTGCGCGACGAGGTGCACCAGGAGGTGTGCGAGAAGGGCTACGACCCGGAACGCAACACGTTCACGCAGTCCTACGGCTCACGCGAACTGGACGCGGCGCTGCTGCTCATCCCGCGCGTCGGGTTCCTGCCGCCGGACGATCCGCGGGTGATCGGCACCATCGACGCGGTCCGCGACGAACTGACCCACGGCGGCTTCCTGCTCCGCTACAGCACGGCCGACACGGACGACGGGCTGCCCGGCGGCGAGGGCGTGTTCCTGGTGTGCTCGTTCTGGCTCGCGGACGCCCTGTACATGACGGGGCGCACGAAGGAGGCCCGCGAGCTGTTCGAGCGGCTGGCGGGGCTCGCCAACGACGTCGGGCTGCTGTCCGAGGAGTTCGACCCGGTGACCGGCCGGCACCTCGGCAACTTCCCACAGGCCTTCAGTCACATCGGGCTGGTGAACACCGCCCTCGCCCTGTTCGGTGCGGACGGGGCAGGATAGGGACCATGGATCTTGGACTGAAGGACCGGGTGTACGTCGTCACCGGAGCCACGCGCGGCCTCGGCAACGCCACCGCGCGTCAGCTCGTCGCGGACGGGGCGAAGGTGGTCGTCTCGGGGCGGGACGAGAAGAGCGTCACCGAAGCGGCGGCCGAGCTGGGACCGAACGCGGTCGGGGTGGCCGTCGACAACGCGGACCCGGAGGCGGCGGCCCGGCTGATCGGCACCGCACGGGAGCGCTTCGGCCGTTTCAACGGTGTCCTCGTCAGCGTGGGCGGGCCGCCGGCCGGGTTCGTCGCGGACAACACGGACGAGCAGTGGCAGACGGCGTTCGAGTCGGTGTTCCTCGGGGCGGTCCGGCTGGCTCGCGCCGCGGCCGCCGAGATGGAGGCCGGAGGTGTCATCGGGTTCGTGCTGTCCGGATCGGTGTACGAGCCGATTCCGGGGCTGACCATCTCCAACGGGCTGCGGCCGGGGCTCGCGGGATTCGCCAAGTCGCTCTCCGACGAGCTGGGGCCGCGGGGCATCCGGGTGGTCGGTGTCCTGCCGGGGCGGATCGACACGGACCGGGTACGGCAGCTGGACGCGCTCTCGGCTGACCCCGAGGCGACCCGGGCGGCGTCGGAATCGCGTATTCCGCTGCGGCGGTACGGGACTCCGGAGGAGTTCGGGCGGGTGGCGGCGTTCCTGATGTCGCCGGCGGCCTCCTATCTGACCGGGGTCATGGTGCCGGTGGACGGTGGCGCGCGGCACGGCTTCTGAGGGCCGTGACCGGCTCGCGCGTCCTGGGGCCCTAACTCACCCGTTCCGCCCCGTGCTTGACGCCCTTCAGCCTCACCTCCGCCGGAAGTGCGGCGAGGCCTGCCGATGTCCTGGCGTGGGTGAGGGCGCCGGTCGTGAAGTCGTCCAGGGCCGTACCGGGGTCCACGTGCGGCTCCAGGGCGAGGTGGACATGGGCCTCGGGGGTGGCGCGACGGCCCTTCAGACGGGCGTGGGCTCCACCCACGCCGTCGATACGGACCGACTCCTGGGTGAGGGCGTTCTCCAGGGCCCGGCCACGCACGAGCGCGCCCTCTCCGTCGCCGGTGTCGACGAGGACCTCGGCGAGGCGGCGCCGGCGCAGGACGGCGACGAGCCACCACAGGGCGAGCAGCAGCAGGACCGCGAGGGCGGCGATGACGACCGGCCACCACCAGCCGTCGTCACGCCAGCGGGTGCGCTCGGCGTCGCTCAGCAGCACGTCGTGCTCGCTGTGGTGGATCCACCACGAGGGCACGGGTGCGCCGAGTCCCACGGCCAGGACGGAGCCGCCCAGCACGAGCAGGACCAGGCCCACCAGGCCGAGGAACACGCGGTTGACGGTCCTGAGCACCGCTCTCACCCCTTCCGGCCGGGCCGCCGGACCCGCACCGACGGCGAGGGCGGCCGGGACAGCCCCAATTTGCCGACCGCGTCGGCGACCACGGCGTCCAGATCGGTTCGTACGTCGTCCAGTTCCCGGAAGTGCGACAGGGCGCGGACGTCCGCACGCCTGCGGCGCACCCGTACCCGCGCCGACTGCACGCCGGCCACCTCCATGGCCCGGTCGCGCAGCGCGGTGGCGGCGGCGTCCCGGTGCAGTCCGGCGCGCACGCCGGTGTGCGTGCGCCGCATCGGGAGCACGTCCCGCAGGCCGGGGGTGACGGCCAGGATCAGCAGCCACAGGCCGAGGACGGCGGTGACCCCGGCGCCGACCAGCACCCAGGTGTCGTCGAGGGGCCGCTCGGCGAGCTGTTCGGCCAGTTCCCGCCGCCAGGACATGCCGGGCCGGCCGGCGCGCACGGAGACGATGTCGTAGAGGAACAGTCCCGTGAGGCCCAGGAGCAGCAGGGCGACGATGCCCGCGGGGACGCGGCGCGCCGACCAGAAGCGGCCCACCCGGCCACCCTCGCCCCCGGGTTCGGCCGCACCCGGCGACTCGGACCGGTCGGTCCCGTCGCCGTTCTCCGGCTCCTGGTGGTCGACGACGGGCAGGCGCTGTGTGGTGCCCTCGGGGGGCTCCGTGCGCTCGGGTCCGCTCATCGGGTCCTCCCCTGTACCGCGCCGGGGGCCGCGGCCAGGTGCAGCCGCTCCACCTGGACGACGACCTCCGGCACCTGCATGCCCACCAGGGCGCCCACCCGTTCGACGACGTGGTGACGCACCTTGCGGCAGCGGGCGCCGATGTCGCAGGGGTAGTCGAGTTCGATGTCGACCCGGACGTGGGCGATCTCGTGGTGGACCACGACGGACGCGGAGGGCCGGCCGGCGTCGGGCGGCAGCGTGCCGACGGCCTCACGGGCCGCCTGCGAGGCGATCTTCGCGACGACCCGGTCGGCGATCCGGGTCGCGCCGCGCTCACCCGGCGGGACGACCGCCAGGGGTCTGTCGAGTTCACCGGCCCCCGTGCTCACGGGCGTCACCGCCGCCGTTCACGGACACGGAAGAAGTCGCCGAAGTCCATGTCCCCGTCCAGGAACCGGCCGACGACGAAGCCGACGGCGCCCAATGCCGCCACCAGCACGAAGGCACCGAATCCGCCGAAGTATCCGGCGAAAGCCAGTGCCATGCCGGCGATCATGCCGACCACGGCCATGCTCATGCGCTCCTCAGCTCCTCAGCCGCTGTGTTGTCCGATGGCCAGCGCCTCACTGGATCCGGCGCTCCGGTTCCTCTTCCTCCTCGTCGGGCAGCTTCACATCGCTCACCGCGATGTTGACCTCGACGACCTCCAGGCCGGTCATCCGCTCAACGGCGGTGATGACGTTCTCCCGTACGCCGCGTGCCACATCGGCGATCGACACGCCGTACTCCACGACGATCTCCAGGTCGAGGGCGGCCTGGACCTCGCCGACCTCGGCCTTCACCCCGCGCGTCACGGACTTCGCGCCGCCGGGCACCCGGTCGCGCACGGCGCCGAAGGTGCGAGAAAGACCGCTGCCCATGGCGTGCACACCGTCGACGTCGCGGGCGGCGAGCCCGGCGATCTTCTCCACCACGCCGTCCGCGATGGTGGTACGGCCCCGGGAACCGGGGTCTCCTCCGCCACGCTTGACCAGCGGGCTCCTGCGCGCCGCCGGCGTCTCGGACTCCCCGCCCCGGTTGTCGGTCATGTCAGTCATCGCCGCACGTCCTTTTCGGTCGTCCTCCTGGGACCACCGTAAGCACGGTTGCGTGGGAGCGCGCCTCTCATACGGCAGGCTGGAGGAATGACGGCCGACCGATGGGCGCAGACAGTGAGACATCAGCTGGGGATCGGCAGGCTTCTGCCGTTGGGTGACGCGCGGGACGGCGCGTGGATCACGGAACGGGCAGCCGAGGCGGTGCTGCGGAGCGCGGCCCGGGACGCTCCGGGCGTGCGCCTCGACGCGCTCCGCGTCGTGGTGGCCGACGCGGAGGAAACCGCTGAGCCGGCGGTGCCCGCTCCGCCGAGTGCGCTGCCGCCCGGGCCGCTGCGGGTGACGGCGGAGTTCGCCGCGACGGCTGCGCAGCCGCTGCCGACGACGGCGTCCCTGCTGCGGGCGACGCTGGGGACCGCCGCGACCGAGCGGCTCGGTCTGACGGTGACGGAGGTGGACCTGAAGGTGATGGGGCTGCTGGACGAGGAGACGCCCGCGGCGGCCGGGCCCGCGGCGGGCCCGGCCGAGCCTCCGCGTGCGGCACGGCCCGAGGGGGGTGACGAGGCCCGCGCGGCCGATGCCGCGCTGGCGGTGCCGGGCGTGCTGCGGCTGACCGGCACACTGGGCCGTCCCGTGCACATCGAGGAACTTCCCCGCGAGGGCGCCGCGCTGCCGCACCGTCATGTCCGGCTGGAGCTGGCGGTGAGCGCGGACCAGCGGGCCCGGGACGTGGCCCGCGAGGTCCGGACGGTGGTCAGGAGGACACTGCCGGATCATCCGACGGTGGCGGTCGTGGTGAGCGCGATCGGCTGACCGGCACCCCGCCCCGGCGCTCTCAGTCCCCCAGGCCCGCGAGGTCCCGCAGCCTGCGGGCCTGGGACTGGCGCTCCGCCGCGCGCTGCTCCTCGTAGGTGCGGTCCTGGGCGCCGCGCAGCAGGGCCTTGGTCTCGACGACCGCGTCGCGGGGCGCGGCGAGCACGGCCGCGGCCAGGTCGCGCACGGTGTCGTCGAGCTGGGCGACGGGCACGGCGACGTTGGCCAGGCCGGTGTTCACGGCCTCCTCGGCCGCGACGAAGCGCCCGGTCACGCAGATCTCCAGCGCGCGGGCGTAGCCGACGAGGCCCACCAGCGGATGCGTGCCCGTCAGGTCGGGCACGAGTCCGAGGCTGGTCTCGCGCATGGCGAACTGCACGTCGTCGGCGACGACGCGCAGGTCGCAGGCGAGGGCGAGCTGGAAGCCCGCCCCGACGGCATGCCCCTGGACAGCGGCGACGGAGACGATGTCGCTGCGCCGCCACCAGGTGAACGCCTCCTGGTATTCGGCGATGGTCGCGTCCAGCTCGGCGTCGGCGCCGCGCGCGAGGTCCACGAACGACGGTTCGCCGTCGAAGCCCTCGGGCGTGAACGCCTGTCGGTCGAGCCCGGCCGAGAAGGACTTGCCCTCGGCCCGCAGCACCACGACGCGGACGGAGCCCGGCAGCTGCCGCCCGGCCTCGGTCAGCGCCCGCCACAGAGCGGGGCTCTGCGCGTTGCGCTTGGCCGGGTTGGTCAGCGTCACCGTGGCGATCGCGTCGTCGACGGTGAGCCGTACGCCGTCCTTGTCGAGTACGGGAACGAGGTCCTGGTCGGACGAAGCCATGGGACGCCTCCGATGGGTGCGGTCGTCTTGCACGACCCGCGACGGCTGTGACGCCGTGGCAGGCCACACTTAAGTGACTGCACAGTAACCACCCGGCCGATCAGACGACCGACCGGGTGGCCACCATCGGAGCCGAGGGGCCACCCGGGGTCAGGCCGTGGCCTTTTTGCCCCGGGTCGCCCCGCCACGCCCTCGCAGCGTGACGCCCGACTCACTGAGCATGCGGTGCACAAAGCCATACGAGCGGCCGGTCTCCTCGGCCAACGCCCGGATGCTCGCACCGGCGTCGTACTTCTTCTTCAGGTCTGCCGCGAGCTTGTCGCGCGCGGCGCCGGTCACCCGGCTGCCCTTCTTCAGAGTCTCGGCCACCCGTGCCTCCTCATGGGAAGTGCGCTCTGGTCTCCTCATGATCACCCCTCCGGGCCTTGATGGCCACCCATTCGGCAAGGTCGGTGAGACAAGGTTGTGACGACAGGAGCACATCCCCACATCCGGAATATGGAATTCCGAAGAGTGCTGTCCTTGCGGCCGAACGGATGGTGGAGGAAAAGGCCAGGTCAGAAAGGCGGTGCGGCCGAGCCCGGAAGAATCGGGGACTCGGCCGCGAAATCGATGTAGGACACACCTCGGTACGAGGAGATCTCACACAGATGATGGATCACCACTGGGCCGAATGATCCATACGCCGTTGATCACGCACTCGCCACACCGTTGATCACGCATTCGATCAAGCGGCACCGACGCTCAGGCCAGGGCGACGAGATCCGCGTAGTCGGCTCCCCACAGGTCCTCGACGCCGTCCGGCAGCAGGATGATCCGCTCCGGCTGGAGCGCCTCGACGGCGCCCTCGTCGTGCGTGACGAGGACGACCGCGCCCTTGTAGGTGCGCAGCGCGCCCAGGATCTCCTCGCGGCTGGCGGGGTCGAGGTTGTTGGTCGGCTCGTCGAGGAGCAGCACGTTCGCCGAGGACACCACGAGGGTGGCGAGGGCGAGGCGGGTCTTCTCGCCGCCGGAGAGGACCCCGGCCGGCTTGTCGACGTCGTCGCCGGAGAACAGGAACGAGCCGAGCGTCTTGCGGACCTCCACCAGGTCCAGGTCGGGCGCGGCGGAGCGCATGTTCTCCAGGACCGTGCGCTCGGGGTCGAGGGTCTCGTGCTCCTGCGCGTAGTAGCCGAGCTTGAGGCCGTGGCCCTCGATGACCTTGCCGGTGTCGGGCTGCTCCGCACCGCCGAGCAGACGGAGCAGGGTCGTCTTGCCCGCGCCGTTGAGGCCCAGGATGACGACGCGCGAGCCCTTGTCGATGGCCAGGTCGACGTCGGTGAAGATCTCCAGCGACCCGTAGGACTTCGACAGGCCCTCGGCCATGAGGGGGGTCTTGCCGCACGGGGAGGGCTCGGGGAAGCGCAGCTTGGCGACCTTGTCGGACTTGCGCTCGGCCTCCAGGCCGGCCAGCAGCTTGTCCGCCCGGCGGGCCATGTTCTGCGCGGCGACGGTCTTGGTGGCCTTGGCCCGCATCTTGTCGGCCTGCGAGTGCAGCGCGGAGGCCTTCTTCTCGGCGTTCTGCCGCTCGCGCTTGCGGCGCTTCTCGTCGGCCTCGCGCTGCTGCTGGTAGAGCTTCCAGCCCATGTTGTAGATGTCGATCTGGGCGCGGTTGGCGTCCAGGTAGAACACCTTGTTGACGACCGTCTCGACCAGGTCGACGTCGTGGGAGATCACGATGAAGCCGCCGCGGTAGGTCTTCAGGTAGTCGCGCAGCCAGACGATCGAGTCGGCGTCGAGGTGGTTGGTGGGCTCGTCGAGCAGCAGGGTGTCCGCGTCGGAGAACAGGATGCGGGCGAGCTCGATACGGCGGCGCTGACCGCCGGAGAGCGTGTGCAGCGGCTGGCCGAGGACCCGGTCGGGCAGGTTGAGCGCGGCGGCGATGGTGGCGGCCTCGGCCTCGGCGGCGTACCCGCCCTTGGTGAGGAACTCCGTCTCCTGGCGCTCGTACTGCCTGAGCGCCTTCTCGCGGGTGGCGCCCTGGCCGTTGGCGATGCGCTGTTCGTTGTCGCGCATCTTGCGGATCAGAACGTCCAGGCCGCGCGCGGACAGGATGCGGTCGCGGGCGAGGATGTCGAGGTCGCCGGTGCGGGGGTCCTGCGGGAGGTAGCCGACCTCACCGGAGCGGGTGATGGTGCCGCCGGCGGGCATGCCCTCGCCCGCCAGGCATTTGGTGAGGGTGGTCTTCCCCGCGCCGTTGCGGCCGACCAGGCCGATGCGGTCGCCCTTGGCGATGCGGAACGAGGCGTTTTCGATGAGGACGCGGGCACCGGCGCGCAGCTCGATACCGGAGGCGGAGATCACGGACAGACTCCAGGGCGGATACGGGGGCGGGATGGACGGCTGAGGACGTTCCCGCCGTCTAATGCGCGAGGAGAATGGCCATGGGGACATTCTAACGGGGGCGTGCAACCACTTTTTCTGTGTGCGGGTGTTCGATCACCGGTGGCCGGACGCGGGGCCGTCGCCGGGGGTCGGTGGAACACTGAGGGCGACAGCCCCGCGAGTCCCGAGGAAGTGATCGCCATGGCAGGCACGTCCGGCGGGCGTCCGAGCGTCTACCCGACGCTGTTGTACGCGGACGCGAAGGCGGCGATCAGGCAGCTCACGGAGGCCTTCGGCTTCACGGAGCTGTCGGTGTACGAGGGCGAGGACGGCTCGGTGCTGCACGCCGAGCTGGCGCAGGGCAACGGCGCGGTGATGGTCGGCAGCAAGGGCCGGGGCGGTCTGTTCGGCACGGCGATGAGGAACGCGGGCACCACAGGGGTGTACGTGGTGGTGGACGACGTCGACGGGCACCACCGCCACGCCGTGGAGCACGGCGTGGAGGTGCTGATGCCCCCGACGGACCAGGACTACGGCTCGCGGGACTACATGGCGCGCGACCTCGAAGGCAATGTGTGGAGCTTCGGGACGTACGCGCCGGAGATCACGACGGGCTGAGGTCTCCCGCACTCGGCCGGACCGGCTGCCCCGCTCCCCTAGCTGCCGCCGGTGTGCACCTGGAAGGCGGCCCGGCGGACGGCCTTGGCCAGGGCCGGGTCGGGATGTGCGGCGGCGAGGGCGACCAGCACCTGCACGGTGCGCGGATGTCCCACGGCGCGCACCTCCTCCAGGAGCATCGGGACGGTCGGCTGCACCGCGGACTCCAGGTGACGCACCAGCAGCGGCGCCTCCCCGTGGTCGGCGACGGCGGCCGCGGTGTCCACCCACAGCCAGGTCGCCTCCTCGCGGGTGAGGACCTCGTGGGCGTCCTCGGGGTCGGCGCCGTCGTGCTCGGCCAGCCACAGCAGCGCGTACGGCCGGAGCGTGGGCTCGTCCAGCACGCCGCGGACGTCCGGCTCGGCGGGGGCGCCGACCACGCGCAGCGCCTCGAAGGCGAGGCCGCGCAGCAGGGCGTCCTCACCGCGGGCGGCGCCGAGGAGTTCGGTGACGGCGCTGCCGACGGGGCGGGCGGCGAGCCAGGCGCGGTATTCGGCGCGGGCCGCGTTCGGGCGTAGCTGGGCGCAGCCGCGGAGCATGTCGTCGGCGGCCTGCTCGATGTTCCCGGCGGGGCTCTGCGCGGCGACGCAGATCTGCTCCAGTTTGACCCAGACGGCCCAGCTGCCGAGCGGTGTGAGGGTGGCCTGGCCGTCGCCGTAGGTGAGGGCGCCGACGGAGGCGAGGGCGCGCAGGGCCCAGTCGAGCAGGGGGGCGAGCGGGGCGTCGGTGGGCTCCGGCTCGGCCGGCGGCTCGGGCTGGGGGCCGTAGGGGATCTCGCAGCGGGCGGTGCGCAGCTCGGTGACGCGCTGCTCCAGGAGGTCCAGGAGCTGCTCCACGGGGACGGGCCCGGCGGACAGCTGGAGGAAGGACAGCGCCTGCGGCATGGCGGAGACGACCTCGGCGACGGCGGCGGGCTCGTGCTCCGCGGGCTCCGGGTGGGCGAGCGACCAGGCGTCGAAGAGGGCGACCCAGCCGCGCAGCACGGCGCTGTCGTCGCGGTCCCAGGCGCGCAGCCGCCAGCCGGAGCGGGCACTGTCGCCGTGCACCTCGACGAGGCCGGCGAGGCGGGCGGTGTCCCAGTCGGCTCTGACCTGAGCCGGTGTCAGGCCCAGTTCGCGGGCGGCCCGTTCGGCCGTCGCGTCGGAGAGGGTGGCCTTGCCGTCGTCGGTGGCGCTGTCCCGGCCGGGGCCGAGCGCGGCGTCGGCCCAGCGGGCGACGCGGGCCGCGTCGGCGAGACCTGAGCGAGCCATTCTGGCCAGCTCCGCCGGTGCCGGGGTGCCCTCCGGGGGGCGTGGTGCGGGGCGGCGCGAGCGCCGCTGGTTCATCGCTGGTGGGGCGGCGGCCAGGGGTCGCGGGCGGACGAGTCGAAGCCTGGAGTCGCGCGGGATACGGGACGTCACGGGTGCAGTCTTCCGGTTGACGGTCCGAAAACCCAAACGGAATGTCACGGCGGGCGACGGGGATGGCCAACGCACCGGTTCCCGGGAGTGGTCGAGGGCCGGGAACCGGCCAGTGGTACGACGCTAAACGGAATCCTCGCGACCGGTCGGCGCAAGGGGCGGCGGAATGCGGTTGCGACGGGGCGAAGGGGGCGTGAACGGGGGGTGCGTGAGACGCCGGAACGGGATGCCGCGCCGGCGCGTGGGCGGGAACGGCGTCACATGAGGGGTGTCAGGAAGCGCCGCAGGGCCTCCTCGTAGGCCTCCGGGTCGGCGTTCCACATGGCTCCGTGGGGTGCGTTGCGGACGGTGCGCAGGGCGACCGTGCCGGGGCGGGCGTCGGCGAGCCGGCGGGAGAGCTGCCAGGGGGCGACGGTGTCGTCCGGGCCGTGGATGACGAGCGCCGGGACGCCCGGCCCGCCGGACGGGACCGGGCCCGGGGCACGGCCGCCGGACAGGCCGGTGCGGCCCTGGGCGGCCCGGACCGCGAGGGGCAGCAGCACCCCCGGGGTGCGACGGGCCGAGGCCAGGGCGCGCAGGGTGGTCTCCCAGGCGAGCACCGGGGAGTCCAGGACGAGCCCGGAGACACGGGCGCGCAGCCCCGAGTGCGCGGCGGCGCGCAGGGCCATGGTGGCGCCGGTGGACCAGCCGTGCAGGACGACCTGGCGTGCTCCGTGGCGTACGGCGTAGCGGATGGCGGCGTCGAGGTCGCGCCACTCGGTCTCGCCGAGGTGGCTGAGGCCGTCGGGCGGGCGGGGTGCGCCCAGGTCGCCGCGGTAGGCGAGGGCGAGCACCGGGAAGTGGTTGCGGTGCAGGAACGGCATGACGTTCATGGCGAGTTCGCGGGTGGCGCCCAGGCCGTGCACGGCGATCACCCAGGTGTCCCGCTTGCCCGGCACGAACCACGCGGGCAGGGCGCCGAGCTCGCCGGGGACGTCGACGTCGGCGTGTTCGAGTCCCAGGGCGGCATCCGGGTTGCCGACGTATACGTTCGGCGTGAGCCAGACCTTGTCACCGGGCTTCAGCGTGCCGTGGGTGACGCTCTCCAGGCGGCGCACGACGGTGTCGACGGGGTGCGGGGCGCCGGTCAGGACGGGGCCGACGACCGCGTGCGAGCCGTTGCCGGACAGGCCGTAGCGGCCGGGGCGCAGGGCGGCGAGGTCCCGGGTGAGGCTGATCCGCCCGGCGGCGGTGCCGTGCACGGTGAGCCGGGGTTCGGTCGGCAGGGGCCTGCCGGGGGGCGCCTTGAGCGCGGCGTCGCTGGCGAGCCGGCCGGCGGCCACCGCGGCGGCACCGGCGCCGATGACGGCGGTGACGGCAGCGGCCGTCGCTTTGGCAGTGCGCACGGCTCCAGTGTCCCGGCCGGTTCCGCGGGCGACCAGTGGGGCGGAGCGGCGGGGTGACGTCCGCGGCGGCCGCAGGGACGGCTCAGCCCCGCTGGCCGTATCCGCGCAGGCGCTCCTCCACCTCCGCCAGCTGCTCCCGCGACAGCAGGCTCGGTGCCTGGCCGGGCACCGAGGAGGCGGTCAGCCACAGGCGGCACATCCACTCCAGCTGGGCGGTGCGGTCGTATGCCTGATCGAGGGTGGTGCCGTGGGTGACGGTGCCGTGGTTCCGGAGGAGGCAGCCGGAGCGGCCGTCGAGGGCGCGGAGCATGTTCTCGGCCAACTCGTCCGTGCCGTACGTGGCGTACGGGGCGACTCGGACGGGGCCGCCGAGCGCCGCGGCCATGTAGTGGATCAGCGGGAGTTCGCTCACGAGCGTCGAGACGGCGGTCGCGTGGACGGCGTGGGTGTGGACGACGGCCCGGGCGCCGGTGGTGCGGTAGACCGCGAGGTGCATGGGCAGCTCGCTGGTGGGGACGAGGGTGCCGAGGACCTGCCGGCCGTCGAGGCCGACGCCGGTCACGTCGTCCGGGGTCAGCCGGTCGTAGGGGACGCCGGACGGTGTGACCAGGACGGTGTCCCCGACGCGCACGGAGACGTTGCCGGACGTGCCGACGACGAGTCCGTCCGCGACCGTCCGGCGGGCCGCCGCGACGAGGTCCTCCCAGGCGTGCGCCTCCTCGGGGCGCGCGCTTCTGCGCCGCGGCTCCCCCGCCTCCCGTCCGTACTCCCGGGCGCCCCCCGTGCCCCGCTCGCCGCCTCGCTCGTCACCTCGCTGCTCAGCCATGCCGCGATCCTGCCAGGCGGGGGCTCAACGCGCTGCCGGCCGGGGGCCCTTAGGGGCGACGGCGGCGGAATCCTGCCGGGTGAGCAGAACCCCTTCAACGGGTCACTCGATCAGCTGACGGGGTACCGCGCGGGGCGCCTGCCCACCGGGCGCCGGAGCGGCCGTCGAGGGGCGTCGCCCCGACCCCCTGTGCGGTCACCCCTGCGCCCTCCCCAGTTCATCTTCCGTTCACTCAGGTTGCCTACGGTCGTCCCGCCAACGACCTCGAACGATTGCCTGGGTAAATGGAAAGCTTCTCGCTGATCCTCGCGATTGTGGTGGTAACCGCACTCGCGTTCGATTTCACGAACGGTTTCCACGACACCGCGAACGCGATGGCCACCACCATTTCCACGGGCGCCATGAAGCCCAAGGTTGCGGTGGCCATGTCCGCGGTCCTCAACCTGGTCGGCGCCTTCCTGTCCGTCGAAGTCGCCAACACGATCTCCAAGGGCCTCGTCGACGAGGCCGGCATCCGGCCCGAGGTCATCTTCGCCGCCCTGGTCGGCGCGATCCTCTGGAACCTGCTGACGTGGCTGGTCGGTCTGCCGTCCAGCTCCTCGCACGCCCTCATGGGCGGTCTGATCGGCGCCACGATCGCCTCGGCGGGCGTCGGGGCGGTGCACGGTGACGTGCTGGTCACCAAGGTCCTGATCCCGGCGATCGCCGCCCCGCTGGTCGCGGGCATCGCGGCGATGCTGGCCACCCGGCTGACGTACTCCCTCGGCAAGAAGGCCGACGGCGAGGCGTCCCGGAAGGGCTACCGGGCCGGCCAGATCGCGTCGGCGGGCCTGGTCTCCCTGGCGCACGGCACCAACGACGCGCAGAAGACGATGGGCATCATCACCCTCGCCCTGGTCGCCGGCGGCACCCTCGCCCCCGACTCCGACCCGCCCATGTGGGTCATCCTCTCCGCGGGCATCGCGATCGCGCTCGGCACCTACCTGGGCGGCTGGCGCATCATCCGCACCATGGGCAAGGGCCTGACCGACCTCCAGCCGCAGCAGGGCTTCGCCGCCCAGACCTCCGCGGCCACGGTCATCCTGGCCTCCTCGCACCTCGGTTTCTCCCTCTCCACGACGCACTCCGTCTCCGGCGCCGTGATGGGCGCGGGGCTCGGCCGCAAGGGCGGTGTCGTCCGCTGGTCGACCGCGACGCGGATGTTCGTCGCCTGGGGTCTGACCCTGCCGGCGGCGGCCCTGGTGGGCGCTCTCGCCGAGTACGTCACCGGCTTCGGCGCCTGGGGCACCGCGGTGGTGGCCGTCTTCCTCGTCGCGTCCAGCGCGGCCATCTGGAAGGTGTCGCGGCGGGAGATCGTCGACCACACCAACGTCAACGACACCGACGACGCCGAGCCCGCGGGCGTGGTCACCACGGCGATGGCCGCGGTCACGCCGCCGCCGGCCGGCACGCCGGCGGAGTCCGTGCCGTCGTTCCCCGCCCAGGCCACCGCCGAGCGGACGGCCTCCACGACCACCACGGTCTGACCCCGCCCACCGGCAACAAGGAAGAGTCTCCGATATGAAGATCGACTGGGCGGCCCTCGGCTCCGTGTTCGGCGTCAGCCTCGTGGTCACCGTGGCTCTCGTAGCCCTGTTCACCCTCGGCATCACCGGTCTGTCCCGCCGCGAGCGGGCGGTGGCCCAGGGCGGGTCCGCGGGCCTCGCGGTCACCGGCGCCTACGCGTGCTTCGCGGCGTGCGCGGCAGCCGTCGGGTACGGCATCTATCTGATCGTGGCCTGACGGCCCGACCGCACATCGTCCGCCGGGCGGCACGGGACCTGACTCCCGTGCCGCCCGGTCGTCGTGTGTGCACAGGGGCCGGTGTGGGGTTCTCCACACTCTCCCCTCGCAGGTCAACGGCAAGTTGACGGCGGTTCGCGGCCGTGGTGGACTGCCGGGGCCAATACGGCGGCAGGAGAGGAAGCCGGTGCGAGTCCGGCGCGGTCCCGCCACTGTCACCGGGGTAGTGATCCCCGGGAGCCAGGAACTCTCACCGCCGGTCTCGTCGAACCAGGGCGTGGACACCCTGAGTGAGGACACATATCGCCATGCGCGGCTGCCGATCGAGGTTCACCACCCCACCCCCGCCCGCCCTTCTGGCCGGCTGAGCCCATGGGTGCCGGTCGCGTCTTCGCGTACGGTGCCGCCGCCGGTCTGATCGGTGACCGGCTGCTCGGTGATCCTCGCCGGGGGCATCCGGTCGCCGCGTTCGGGCGGGCCGCGGGTGCCGTGGAACGGGTGCTGTGGCGGGACCACCGAGGGTGGGGCGCGCTGCACACCGCCGTGTGTGCCGGAGGGGCCGTCGCCCTCGGGTCCGTCGCCGCGCGGGCCGTACGGACGTCCCCCGTCGCCTCCGTCACGCTGACCGGCGCCGCCACCTGGGCCGTCGTCGGGGGGACTTCACTCGCCCGGGAGGCGCGGACCATCGGGCAGGCCCTGGAGGCCGGGGACGTCGAGGCGGCCCGGGCGCGGCTGCCGCATCTGTGCGGGCGGGACCCGCAGGCCCTCGACGCCGCCGGCATGGCCCGGGCCGTGGTCGAGTCCGTCGCCGAGAACACCTCCGACGCGGTGGTGGGGGCACTGGTGTGGGGGGCCGTCGGCGGGGTGCCGGGGCTGCTCGGGTTCCGGGCCGTCAACACCCTGGACGCCATGGTCGGGCACAAGTCGGCCCGGTACCGCCGGTACGGGTGGGCCTCCGCGCGGCTGGACGACCTCGCGGGGTGGCCGGGCGCGCGGCTGACCGCCGTACTCGCGGTGCTGGCCGGACCGGATCCGCGCGGGGCCGTGCGCGCCTGGCGGGCCGATGCGGTGCGGCATCCGAGTCCCAACGCCGGGCCCGTGGAGGCCTCGTTCGCCGGGGCGCTCGGGGTGCGGCTCGGCGGGACGCTGTCGTACGGCGGGCGGGTGGAGCACCGGCCCATGCTGAACACACGGGGACGGGCCGTCGGTACGCACGACGTCGAGCGGGCCGTGCGGCTGTCGAAGCGCGTCACGTGGCTCGCGCTCGGGGTGTGCGCCGGTGCGCGGTTGCTGATGAGCGCGCGGGCATCGAGAAGGGGGAAATGACATGAGCGGTGGGCTTCTGGTCGCCGGCACCACCTCCGACGCCGGCAAGAGCGTCGTGACCGCCGGGATCTGCCGGTGGCTGGTGCGGCAGGGCGTGAAGGTCGCGCCCTTCAAGGCGCAGAACATGTCCCTGAACTCCTTCGTGACGACGGAGGGGGCCGAGATCGGGCGGGCGCAGGCCATGCAGGCGCAGGCCTGCCGCATCGAGCCGACCGCGCTGATGAATCCGGTGCTGCTCAAGCCCGGCGGCGAGCAGAGCAGCCAGGTCGTGCTGCTGGGCAAGCCGGTCGGGGAGCTGAGCGCGCGCGGCTACCACGGCGGGCGGCAGCAGCAGTTGCTCGGAACGGTGCTGGACTGCCTGGAGCAGTTGCGGGGCACGTATGACGCGGTGATCTGTGAGGGGGCCGGTTCTCCCGCCGAGATCAATCTGCGGCGGACGGACATCGTGAACATGGGGATCGCCCGGAACGCCGGGCTGCCCGTGCTCGTCGTCGGCGACATCGACCGGGGCGGTGTGTTCGCCTCGTTCTTCGGGACGGTGGCGCTGCTGTCGCCGGAGGACCAGGCCTGTGTCGCGGGGTTCCTCGTCAACAAGTTCCGCGGGGACGTCTCCCTGCTGGAGCCGGGCCTGGACATGCTGCACGGGCTCACCGGGCGGCACACCTACGGCGTGCTGCCGTTCCGGCACGGGCTCGGGATCGACGAGGAGGACGGCCTCAGGGTCTCCCTGCGGGGGGCCGTGCGGGAGTCCGTCGTCGCCCCGCCCGTCGGCGAGGACGTGCTGCGCGTCGCGGTCTGCGCCGTGCCGCTGATGTCCAACTTCACGGACGTGGACGCCCTGGCCGCCGAGCCGGGCGTCGTGGTGCGGTTCGTGGACCGGCCGGAGGAGCTGTCCGACGCCGACCTCGTCATCGTGCCCGGCACCCGCGGGACGGTCCGGGCGCTGGAGTGGCTGCGCGAGCGCGGGCTCGCCGACGCCCTGGTCCGCAGGGCCGCCGAGCAGCGGCCCGTGCTCGGCATCTGCGGCGGCTTCCAGATCCTCGGCGAGCACATCGAGGACGACGTCGAGAGCCGCCGGGGCCATGTCGACGGGCTCGGGATCCTGCCCGTGCGGGTGCGGTTCGCCCGCGAGAAGACCCTCACCCGGCCGCAGGGCGAGGCCCTCGATGAGCACGTCGAGGGCTACGAGATCCACCACGGGGTCGCCGACGTCACGGGAGGGACTCCCTTCCTGGACGGCTGCCGGGTCGGCCAGACCTGGGGCACGCACTGGCACGGCTCGCTGGAGTCGGACGGCTTCCGGCGGGCCTTTCTGCGCGAGGTGGCGGCCGCCGCGGGCCGCCGCTTCGTGCCCGCGCCGGACACCTCGTTCGCCGCGCTGCGCGAGGAGCAGCTCGACCGGCTCGGCGACCTGATCGAACAGCACGCGGACACCGACGCGCTGTGGCGGCTCATCGAGTCCGGCGCGCCGCAAGGACTGCCCTTCATTCCACCGGGAGCACCCGCATGAGCACTGTGTTGTTGTTGTCGACCGCCGACACGGACCTGCTGGCGGCCCGGGCCGCCTCCGGTGCCGACTACCGGATCGGCAACCCGACCCGCGTGGACGTCCGGGAGGAGCTTCCGGCCCTGCTGGACGGCGCGTCCATCGCCGTCGTCCGGCTGCTCGGCGGCAAGCGGGCCTGGGAGGACGGGCTCGCCGCGCTGAAGGCCTCCGGCATCCCGACCGTGCTGCTCGGCGGCGAGGCCGTGCCGGACGCGGAGCTGATGGCCGAGTCGTCCGTCCCGGCCGGAGTCGTCGCGGAGGCGCTGAAGTACCTCGTGGAGGGCGGGCCGGAGAACCTGACCGAACTCGCCCGGTTCCTCTCCGACACCGTGCTGCTGACGGGCGAGGGGTTCGTCGAGCCGCGGAAGATGCCCGAGTACGGCGTCCACGGCGAGCGCACCCGCGTGGAGGGCCGCCCGACCGTCGGCGTGCTCTTCTACCGGGCCCACGAGCTGAGCGGCAACACCGCCTTCGTGGACACCCTGTGCGACGCGATCGAGGCCCGGGGCGCCAACGCGCTGCCCGTGTACTGCGGTTCGCTGCGCGGGGCGGACGAGGGGCTGTACGAGATCCTCGGGCAGGCCGACGCCCTGGTCGCCACGGTCCTCGCGGCCGGCGGCACCCACGCCTCGCAGGCCTCGGCGGGCGGTGACGAGGAGGCCTGGGACATCGGCGCCCTCGCCGAACTGGACATCCCCGTGCTCCAGGGCCTGTGCCTGACGTCGTCGCGGCAGGCCTGGGCCGGCTCGGACGCCGCCCTCTCCCCCATGGACGCCGCGATGCAGGTGGCGATCCCGGAGTTCGACGGGCGCCTGATCACCGTGCCGTTCTCCTTCAAGGAGCAGGGCCCGGACGACGTGCCCGTCTACGTCGCCGACCCGGAGCGTGCGGGGCGCGTCGCCGGTATCGCCGTCCGGCACGCGCGGCTGAAGCACAAGGACAACGCCGAGAAGAAGCTCGCGCTGGTCTTCACCGCGTACCCGACCAAGCACTCGCGGGTCGGCAACGCGGTCGGTCTTGACACCCCGGCCTCGGCGGTGCGGGTGCTGGACGCGCTGCGGGACGCCGGGTACGTCGTCGAGGGGCACCCGGACGAGGGGGACGAGCTGATCCACCGGCTCATCAACGCCGGCGGGCACGACGTGGAGTGGCTGACGGAGGAGCAGCTGGCCGCCGCGCCCGCGCGGGTGCCGCTGGCGGACTACCGGGCGTGGTTCGAGAAGCTCGACCCGGAGCTGCGGGACGCCATGACGGAGGCGTGGGGCGAGCCGCCGGGCAGCCTCTACGTCGACGGCGACGACATCGTGCTGGCGTCGCTCCAGTTCGGGAACGTCGTGGTGATGATCCAGCCGCCGCGCGGCTTCGGGGAGAACCCGATCGCGATCTACCACGACCCGGACATGCCGCCGTCGCACCACTACATGGCGGCCTACCGGTGGCTGGAGAACAGTTTCGGCGCCGACGCCATCGTCCACATGGGCAAGCACGGCACCATGGAGTGGCTGCCCGGCAAGGGCCTCGGGCTCAGCGGCGGCTGCGCGCCGGACGCGGTCCTCGGGGACCTGCCGCTGGTCTACCCGTTCATCGTCAACGACCCGGGCGAGGGCACCCAGGCCAAGCGGCGCGGGCACGCCACGGTCGTCGACCACCTGGTGCCGCCGATGGCCCGTGCCGACACCTACGGCGACCTGGCCAAGCTGGAGCAGCTCCTCGACGAGTACGCGCTCGTCTCCGACCTGGACCCGGCGAAGGCCCCGACGGTGCGCGCCCAGATCTGGACGCTGGTGAAGGCCGCCGAGCTCCACCACGACCTGCACGTCGACGAGCAGCCGGACGACGCGGAGTTCGACGAGTTCGTCATGCACATCGACGGCTATCTGTGCGAGATCAAGGACGTGCAGATCCGCGACGGCCTGCACATCCTGGGCGGCGGGCCGGTCGGTGAACCGCGCGTCAACCTCGTGCTGGCCGTGCTGCGCGCCTCGCAGGTGTGGGGCGGCCAGGCCAACGCGCTGCCGGGCCTGCGGGCGTCGCTGGCGCAGCACTTCGGGCTGGTGGAGAAGGAGCTGCTGGCCGAGCCGGGCGCTCCGGTGAAGGTGCCCGTCGAGCTGACGGACCTGGTGGACGGCCCGGCCCGCAGCGCCGCCGACGCCATCGACCTGCTGGAGCAGCTGTGCCGGCGGATCGCCGAGGGCATGGAGGAGCGCGGCTGGGCGGTCGACGGGAGCGCGCCGCTGGTCCGGGAGGTGCTCGGCACCGAACTCCCCGAAGCGGTCGCCGTGCTGGAGTTCGCCTGCACCGAGGTCGTGCCCCGGCTGGAGAGGACCACCGACGAGATCGGGCACATCCTGCGGGCGCTGAACGGCGGCTACGTCCCGGCGGGCCCCTCCGGCTCGCCGACCCGCGGGCTGGTCAACGTCCTGCCGACGGGCCGCAACTTCTACTCCGTCGACCCCAAGGCCATCCCGTCCCGGCTGAGCTGGGAGGTCGGGCAGTCGCTCGCGGACTCGCTGGTGCAGCGGTACCTCCAGGACACCGGCGCGTACCCGACGTCCGTCGGACTGACGGTGTGGGGCACCTCGGCGATGCGCACCCAGGGCGACGACATCGCCGAGATCCTGGCGCTGCTGGGCTGCCGGCCGGTGTGGGACGACGCCTCGCGGCGGGTGACCGGGTTCGAGGTGATCCCCCCGGCGGAGCTCGGCCGGCCGCGCATCGACGTGACGGTCCGCATCTCGGGCTTCTTCCGGGACGCGTTCCCGCACGTGGTGGGCCTGATCGACGACGCCGTGCGGACGGTGGCCGAGCTGGACGAGCCCGCGGAGTCCAACTACGTCCGGGCCCACGCCGACCAGGACACCGCCGAGCACGGCGACCGCCGCCGGGCCACGGCCCGCATCTTCGGCTCCAAGCCGGGCGCCTACGGGGCGGGTCTGCTGCCGCTGATCGACGCCCGCAACTGGCGCTCCGACGCGGACCTCGCCGAGGTGTACGCGGTGTGGGGCGGCTACGCCTACGGGCGGGGGCTCGACGGGCGGGCCGCGCGCGGGGACATGGAGACGGCGTTCAAGCGGATCGCCGTCGCCGCGAAGAACGTCGACACCCGTGAGCACGACCTGGTCGACGCCGACGACTACTTCCAGTACCACGGCGGCATGGTGGCCATGGTGCGGCACCTCACGGGTGAGAGCCCCGAGGCGTACGTCGGCGACTCGGCCACCCCGGACCAGGTGAAGACCCGCACGCTCGGCGAGGAGACGCACCGTGTCTTCCGCGCCCGGGTGGTCAACCCGCGCTGGATGGCGGCCATGCGGCGGCACGGCTACAAGGGCGCCTTCGAGATGGCGGCGACCGTGGACTACCTGTTCGGGTACGACGCCACGGCCGGGGTCGTGGACGACTGGATGTACGAGAAGCTCAGCGCCGAGTACGTCTTCGACCCGGAGAACCGGGACTTCATGAAGAAGTCCAATCCCTGGGCGCTGCGCGGCATCACCGAACGGCTGCTGGAGGCCGCGGAGCGCGGACTGTGGGCCGAGCCGGACGCGGACACCCTGGAGCGGCTGCGCGCCACCTACCTGGAACTCGAAGGCGACCTGGAGGGCGACGAGAAGTGACCACCCCCTTTCCGTTCACGGCCGTCGTCGGCCAGGACGACCTGCGGCTCGCGCTGCTGCTGAACGCCGTGTCCCCGGCGGTCGGCGGTGTGCTGGTGCGCGGCGAGAAGGGCACGGCCAAGTCGACGGCGGTGCGGGCCCTGTCGGCGCTGCTGCCCGAGGTTCCGGTCGTCCCCGGCTGCCGTTTCTCGTGCGACCCCGCCTCCCCCGACCCGGGGTGCCCGGACGGCCCCCACGAGACCGGTGGCGGTGCCGAGCGGCCCGCGCGCATGGTCGAACTGCCCGTGGGTGCCTCCGAAGACCGGCTGGTGGGCGCGCTGGACATCGAGCGGGCCCTGTCGGAGGGCGTGAAGGCCTTCGAGCCGGGCCTGCTGGCCGAGGCGCACCGCGGGATCCTCTACGTCGACGAGGTCAACCTCCTCCACGACCACCTGGTCGATCTGCTGCTGGACGCCGCCGCGATGGGCGCCTCGTACGTGGAGCGCGAGGGCGTCTCGGTGCGGCATGCCGCCCGTTTCCTGCTCGTCGGCACCATGAACCCCGAGGAGGGCGAGCTGCGGCCGCAGTTGCTCGACCGGTTCGGGCTGACCGTGGAGGTCGCGGCCTCGCGCGAGCCCGACCAGCGGGTGGAGGTCGTCAAGCGGCGGCTGGCCTACGACGACGACCCGGCCGCCTTCGCCGCGCGCTGGGCCGACGAGGAGGCCGCCGTACGGGCCCGGATCGTCGCCGCACGGGAGCTGCTGCCGTCCGTGCGGCTGGGCGACGGGGCACTGCGGCAGATCGCGGCGACCTGTGCGGCCTTCGAGGTCGACGGCATGCGCGCCGACATCGTGATGGCGCGGACCGCCACGGCGCTGGCCGCCTGGGCCGGGCGCACGGACGTGCTCGCGGAGGACGTCCGCCAGGCGGCGCTGCTCGCGCTGCCGCACCGGCGGCGGCGCAACCCCTTCGACGCGCCGGGGCTCGACGAGGACAAGCTCGACGAGACGCTGGAGGAGTTCGGCGGCTCGGACGACGAGGACCCGGACCCGGACCCCGGTCCTGACGGGCCCGGCGGGGGCGGCGGACAGCCGGAGCCCGACGACGCGCCCCAGGGCGACGGCGACAGCGCGGCCCGGCCCGAGGCCGGGGAGAACGGGCAGCCGCAGCCCTCGGGCGCCGGTGAGCAGTCGGCCGTACGGGCCTCGGAGCCGTTTCGCACCAAGGTGCTGAGTGTGCCCGGCATCGGCGAGGGTGCGGCCGGGCGGCGCTCGCGGGCGCGGACCGAGCACGGGCGGACGACCGGGGCCCGGCGGCCCCGGGGCGCGCTCACCAAGCTGCACCTGGCGGCGACCGTGCAGGCCGCGGCGCCGCACCAGCGGGCGCGCGGACGGTCCGGGCCCGGCCTGGTGGTACGCCGGGACGACCTGCGGCAGGCCACCCGCGAGGGGCGCGAGGGCAACCTCGTGCTGTTCGTCGTGGACGCCTCCGGGTCGATGGCGGCACGGCAGCGGATGAGCGCCGTGAAGGGCGCCGTGCTGTCGCTGCTGCTGGACGCCTACCAGCGGCGCGACAAGGTGGGCCTGGTGACCTTCCGCGGCACGGGCGCGGACGTCGCGCTGCCGCCGACCTCGTCGGTGGACGCGGCGGCGGCCCGGCTGGAGACGCTGCCGACCGGCGGGCGTACGCCGCTCGCGGCGGGACTGCTGCGCGCACACGACGTGCTGCGCGTGGAGCGGCTGCGCGATCCCGCGCGGCGGCCGCTGGTCGTGCTGGTGACGGACGGGCGGGCCACCGGTGGCCCCGAGCCGGTCGCCCTGGCCGGGCGCGCGGCGCGGCTGTTCGCGGCCGACGGGGTCGCCTCGGTCGTCGTGGACTGCGAGTCGGGGCCGGTGCGGCTCGGGCTGGCCGGACAGCTCGCCGGTGAACTGGGCGGTACGGCCGTGACATTGGACGAGCTGCGGGCGGACAGCATCGCCGGGCTCGTGAAGGACGTGCAGAGGAGGGCCGCGTAATGCCACAGGGACAGCCGAGTGTGGTGCCGGACGACGGGCTGACGACCCGCCAGCGGCGGAACCGGCCGCTGGTCGTCGTGCACACGGGCGTCGGCAAGGGCAAGTCCACCGCCGCCTTCGGGCTCGCACTGCGGGCCTGGAACCAGGGGTGGCCGATCGGGGTGTTCCAGTTCGTCAAGTCGGCGAAGTGGAAGGTCGGCGAGGAGAACGCGCTGCGGGTGCTCGGCGCCTCCGGGGAGGGCGGGTCCGTCGACTGGCACAAGATGGGCGAGGGCTGGTCCTGGGTGCAGCGCGATGCCCAGATGGACAACGAGGAGAAGGCCCGGGAGGGCTGGGAGCAGGTCAAGCGGGACCTGGCGGCCGAGACGTACAAGCTGTACGTGCTCGACGAGTTCGCGTACCCGATGCACTGGGGGTGGGTGGACACGGACGAGGTGATCTCCGTGCTGCGCGACCGGCCCGGGACGCAGCACGTCGTCATCACCGGGCGGAACGCGCCCGGGAAGCTGGTGGACTTCGCCGATCTCGTGACCGACATGTCCAAGGTCAAGCACCCGATGGACGCGGGCCAGAAGGGCCAGAGGGGCATCGAGTGGTGAGTGCTTCCGTCCCACGGCTGGTCGTCGCCGCGCCCTCCTCGGGCAGTGGCAAGACGACCGTCGCCACGGGACTGATGGCCGCGTTCGCCGGTCGGGGGCTCGCCGTGTCCCCGCACAAGGTCGGGCCGGACTACATCGACCCCGGGTACCACGCGCTCGCGACCGGGCGGGCGGGACGGAACCTCGACGCGTACCTGTGCGGGCCCGAGCTGGTCGGGCCGCTGTTCCTGCACGGGGCGCGAGGGTGTGACATCGCGGTCGTCGAGGGCGTGATGGGGCTGTACGACGGGGCGGCCGGCGAGGGTGAACTCGCCTCCACCGCTCATGTCGCGAAGCTGTTGCGGGCGCCGGTGGTGCTGGTCGTGGACGCGTCGTCGCAGTCCCGGTCGGTGGCGGCGCTGGTGCACGGGTTCGCCTCCTGGGACCCGGAGGTGCGGGCCGGGGGCGTGATCCTGAACAAGGTCGCCTCCGACCGGCACGAGGAGTTGCTGCGGGAGGCGTTGGAGCAGGCGGGGGTGCCGGTGCTGGGGGTGTTGCGGCGGGCTGCGCAGGTTTCCACGCCGTCACGACACCTCGGGCTGGTGCCTGTTGCCGAACGGCAGGGTGCGGCGGTCGAGGCTGTCGCGGCGATGGCTGCGCAGGTGGCCGACGGGTGTGACCTGAAGGCGCTGGAGGCATTGGCACGTACTGCCGGTGCCGTACCAGGGGGCTCCGCCCCCTGGACCCCAGCCTCGCCCACCCACCACGCAACACGGTCGGACGAAGCGGATCAGCAGCGTGCACCCGTCGTCGCCATCGCCGGTGGGCCCGCCTTCACCTTCTCCTACACCGAGCACACCGAGCTCCTCGCCGCCGCCGGGGCCGAGGTCGTCACCTTCGACCCCCTGCGGGACGAGGAACTGCCCGAAGGGACTGCCGGGTTGGTGATCGGGGGCGGGTTCCCCGAGATGTACGCCTCCGAGCTGTCCGCCAACGAGCCCCTGCGGAAGGCCGTGGCCGCGCTCGCGGAGAGCGGTGCCCCCGTCGCCGCCGAGTGCGCCGGGCTGCTGTACCTGTGCCGGGAGCTGGACGGGCTGCCGATGTGCGGCGTGCTGGACGCCCGGGCGCGGATGAGCGAGCGGCTCACCCTGGGGTACCGGGACGCCGTCGCCGTCGGCGACAGTGTGCTCGCGGCCGCCGGGACACGGATGCGCGGGCACGAGTTCCACCGGACCGTCGTGGAGCCCGGCTCGGGAGCGGAGCCCGCCTGGGGGGTCCGCGGCCCCCGGCCGCGGGTCGAAGGATTCGTACAGCGCGGTGTGCACGCGAGCTATCTGCACACGCACTGGGCGTCCGAGCCCGGTGTCGCCCGTCGGTTCGTGGAGAGGTGCCGGACGTCATGAGCAACAGGCTGGTCGGAGTCGGGGTGGGCCCCGGGGATCCGGAGCTGGTGACCGTCAAGGGCGTGAACGCCCTGCGGGAGGCGGACGTCGTCGTCGTGCCCGTGATGGACACCATGGAGCAGGGGCGGGCCGAGGCGACCGTGTTGCACTACGTGCCCGGGGAGAAGATCGTCCGGGTCGTGTTCGCGCTCAACGAGCGCAGCGACCGGGGGCGGCGCGAGGCCGCCTGGGACGCGGCCGGAGAGCGGGTCGCCGAACTGCTGCGGCGGCACCCGTCGGTGGCCTTCGCGACCATCGGGGACCCCAACGTGTACTCGACGTTCACCTACCTCGCGCAGACCATCGCCGAGCTGGTGCCGGGGACCGTCGTCGAGACCGTGCCCGGGATCACCGCCATGCAGGACCTCGCCGCCCGGTCGGGCGCGGTGCTGACCGAGGGGACCGAGCCGCTCACGCTCGTGCCCGTCACCGCCGGGTCGGCCGTCCTGAAGGACGCGCTGGCGGGGCCCGGGACCGTGGTCGCCTACAAGTTCGGGCGGCAGGCGCACGAGGTCGCCGAGGCGCTGCGGGAGACCGGGCGGCTCGCCGACGCCGTGTGGGGATCGGCGCTGGGGCTCCCGGAGGAGTCCGTGCGCCCGGCCGCCGAGCTCGACGAGACGCCCCTGCCCTACCTGTCGACGCTCATCGCACCCGCCCGGCGCGAGGGCGGCCGGGGCGGCAAGCTCTGACGCACCCCGCCCCCCCGACGCCCCGCCCCCCTTCACCCCTTGTACGAGAGGACCCATCCCATGGCCGACGCCCCTGCCGGCAAAGTGACCTTCGTCGGTGCCGGCCCCGGCGCCGCCGACCTGCTGACGTTCCGTGCCGCGCGCGCCATCGCCGAGGCCGACGTCGTGATCTGGGCGGCCAGCCTGGTCCAGGCGGAGGTCCTCGAACACGCCCGTGAGGACGCGGAGATCCTCGACTCGGCGACGATGTCCCTGGAGGATGTCGTCGGCGTGTACGAGCGGGCCCGCGGCGAGGGGCTCAAGGTCGCCCGTATCCACTCCGGTGACCCGGCCCTGTGGGGCGGTACGCAGGAGCAGGTCGACCGGTGTGCCGAGATCGGCATCGCCACCGAGATCGTGCCCGGGGTGTCCTCCTTCTCGGCCGTCGCGGCGCTCGCCCAGCGCGAGCTGACCATCCCGGAGGTCGCGCAGTCGGTCGTGCTGACCCGGCTCGGTGGCGGCAAGACGCCGATGCCGCCCGGGGAGGAGGTCCGGGAGTTCGCCAAGCACGGCACCACCATGGCGGTGTTCCTCTCCGCCGCCCGCAGCGGGCAGCTCGTGCGGGAGCTGCTGGAGGGCGGCTACCCGACGACGACCCCGGTGGTGGTGGCGTACCAGGCGACCTGGCCGGAGGAGCTGGTCGTGAAGTGCACGATCGGCACCCTGGAGGAGACGGTCAAGGAGCACAAGCTCTGGAAGCACACCCTGTTCCTGGTCGGGCCGGCGCTGGACGCGCACGGCACGCGCTCGCACCTGTACCACCCGGGTCACTTCCACGGCTACCGCAAGGCGGACCCGGAGGCCCGGCGGGCACTGCGCGAGCGGGGGGCGAGTACGTGATCACGGTGGTCGGCACGGGGACGGGGGCGGCGCCCTGCGACGACATCCTCGCCGGTGCCGGGCTGGTGGTGGGCGGGCGGCGGCATCTCGACGCAGCCCGGCTGCCGGAGACGGCGGAGCGGGTCGTGCTCGGGCCTCTCGCGCCGGCCCTGGACACCATCGGCGCGTACGTCGCGAAGGACCGTCCCGTTCTGGTGCTGGCCTCCGGCGACCCCGGGTTCTTCGGGATCGTGCGGGTGCTGGCGGAGCGGTTCGGGCCGGAGCGGCTGGACGTGCGGCCCGGGGTGTCGTCGGTCGCCGCGGCGTTCGCGCGGATCGGGCTGCCCTGGGACGACGCCGTGGTGGTGAGCGCCCACGGGCGGGAGCTGCGGACGGCCGTCAACGTGTGCCGGGCACAGGCGAAGACGGCCGTGCTGACCGGGCCGGGCGCGGGGCCGGCGGAGCTGGGTGCCGCGTTGCAAGACGCGGCAAGGGTGCTGGTCGTCGCCTCCGGGCTCGGCTCGGACGCGGAGCGCGTGGAGCGGGTGACGCCCGCCGAGGCGGCCGCCCGCGACTGGGGTACGGCGGTGAACGTGGTGCTGTGCCTGGACGAGGCGCGGGCGCTCGGTGCCGTGCGGACGGTCGCGGGGCCCGGGGAGCGGCCCGCCGGCTGGGCCCTGGAGGAGGCGGAGTTCGCCCACCGGGACTCGATGATCACCAAGTTCGAGGTGCGGGCGCTGGCCCTGGCCCGGCTGGGGCCGCGCCCGGGCGACCTGGTGTGGGACGTGGGCGCGGGCTCGGGGTCCGTGGCCGTGGAGTGCGCGCGGCTCGGTGCGGCCGTGACCGCCGTGGAGAAGACCACGGACGGGGCCGGGCGGGTCCGTGCCAACGCCGCCGCGCACGGTGTGGACGTGCGGGTGGTGCCCGGCACGGCGCCGGAGGCGCTGGCGGAGCTCGACGAGACCCCCGACGCCGTGTTCGTGGGGGGCGGCGGGCGCGAACTGCCCGCCGTCGTCGCCGCGTGCGCGCGGCGTGCCCGGCGCACGGTGGTCGTCGCCATGGCCGCGCTCGACCGGGTGCCGGCCGCGCGCGAGGCCCTGACGAGTGCCGGTTTCCGCTGCGACGGCGTGCTGTTGCAGTCGTCGCGGCTCGCGCCGCTGCCCGGGGACGTGACCCGGCTCGCGGCCACCAACCCCGTTTTCCTGCTGTGGGGCGTCCGGCCCCCGGCAGCTGTCGAAGAAGGAGTCGCCCAGTGATCGGCCTCATTTCCGCCACCGCGGCGGGAGCGGCTGCCCGGGACCGGCTGGCCGCCGCGTGGCCGGACCGCACCCGGGTGTACGAGGGTCCCGTCGGGGACGCCGTACGGACCGCGTTCGCGCAGTGCGAGCAGCTCGTGTGCTTCCTGGCGACGGGGGCGGTGGTGCGGCTGGTGGCACCGCTGCTGTCCGGCAAGACCGAGGACCCGGGCGTGGTGTGCGTCGACGAGGGCGGACGGTTCGCCGTGTCCCTGCTGGGCGGGCACGCGGGCGGCGCCAACGAACTGGCCCGCGCGGTGGGTGACCTGCTGGGTGCCGAGCCGGTCGTGACGACGGCCACGGACGCCGTGGGCCTGGCGGGCCTGGACACCCTCGGCCTGCCCGTGGAGGGCGATGTCGCCGGGGTGTCGCGGGCGCTGCTGGACGGCGAGGCAGTGGCGCTGCGGGCCGAGGTGGCCTGGCCGCTGCCGCCGCTGCCGGTCGCGGACCAGGGGGCCTGCACGATCCGGCTGACGGACCGGCTCGTTGAGGCGGCCGAGCGCGAGGCGGTGCTGCGTCCGCCGACGCTGGTCGTCGGGGTCGGAGCGTCGAAGGGCGCGCCCGTGGAGGAGGTCCTGGGGCTGGTCCGGGACGCCCTGCGGGAGGCCGGGCTGTCCGAGGCGTCCGTCGCCGAGCTGGCCACCGTCGACGCCAAGGCCGAGGAGGCCGGCATCGTCGGGGCCGCGCGGCGGCTCGGGGTGCCCCTGGTGACGTACTCCGCCGGGGAACTGGCCGGGGTGGACGTGCCCAACCCGTCCGACGCGCCGCTCGCGGCCGTCGGGACGCCGTCCGTGGCAGAGGCCGCCGCGCTCGTCGGCGGGGGCGAACTCCTCGTCCCCAAGCGGAAGTCGGCCGCGAGCCCGGCGATGGCGACCTGTGCCGTCGTACGGCGGCCCGGGCGCGGGCGGCTCGCGGTGGTCGGGCTCGGGCCCGGCGCGCGGGACCTGCTGACGCCGCGTGCGCAGGCCGAACTGCGGCGGGCTTCCGTGCTCGTCGGGCTCGACCAGTACGTCGACCAGATCCGCGATCTGCTGCGGCCCGGCACCCGGATCCTGGAGTCGGGGCTCGGGGCCGAGGAGGAGCGGGCGCGCACGGCCGTCGAGGAGGCCCGCAAGGGGCAGGCCGTCGCGCTGATCGGCAGCGGGGACGCGGGCGTCTACGCCATGGCCTCCCCGGCGCTGGCCGAGGCCTCGGACGACATCGACGTGGTCGGTGTGCCCGGCGTGACGGCGGCGCTCGCGGCCGGCGCGATCCTGGGCGCCCCGCTCGGCCACGACCACGTGTCGATCAGCCTGTCCGACCTGCACACGCCGTGGGAGGTCATCGAACGGCGGGTGCGGGCGGCTGCCGAGGCGGACATCGTGGTCACCTTCTACAACCCCCGTTCGCGTGGCCGTGACTGGCAGCTCCCGAAGGCGCTGGGCATCCTCGCCGAGCACCGCACGCAGGAGACGCCGGTCGGTGTGGTGCGCAACGCCTCGCGTCCGGACGAGTCGAGCCGGCTCACCACGCTGGGCTCCCTCGACCCGGCGACGGTCGACATGATGACGGTCGTGACCGTGGGCAACACGGCGACCCGGGACATCGCGGGGCGCATGGTGACCCCGCGCGGCTACCGCTGGCAGTCGGCGCAGGAGGGCTCCGAGTGAACCGTGTCGTCCATCCCATCGAGGTGGAGTCCTACCGGCGCATGCGCGCCCGGCTGGACACCTCGCACTTCCCGCCGCTGACCCGGGCGGTCGTGGAGCGGGTCGTCCACTCCGCCGCCGACCTCGACTACGCCTCCGACCTCGTCATGGACGAGGCCGACCTGGAGAAGGCGCACGCGGCGCTGCACGCAGGGGCGCCCGTGGTCGTGGACGTGGCGATGGTCGGCGCCGGCATCACGCGGCGCGAGACCGTCTGCCGCCTCGGGGACGCCGAGTCCGGGCCGGGGCTGACCCGTTCCGCGCACGCGATCCGGCTCGCCCACGAGCAGGTCGGTCCCGGCGCCCTCTGGGTGATCGGCAACGCGCCGACCGCGCTGGAGGAGCTGCTGACGCTCGACGCCGACCCCGCGCTCGTCATCGGGCTGCCCGTCGGGTTCGTCGGAGCCGTCGAGTCGAAGGCCGCGCTGCGCGCGAGCGGACTGCCCGCCGTGAGCAACGTGTCCGAGAAGGGCGGGTCGGCGGTCGCCGCCGCCGCGCTCAACGCCCTGCTGTACCACCCCACTTCCGCCGAGGAGAAACTGTGACCACCCCGCCCGCCCTGCTCATCGCCGGCCACGGCACCCGGGACGACGCCGGAGCCGAGGCGTTCCGCGACTTCGTACGGGAGCTGGGGGCCCGGCACCCCGGACTGCCCGTTGCGGGCGGCTTCATCGAGCTGTCCCCGCCGCCGCTGGGCGAGGCCGTCACCGAACTGGTCGACCAGGGCGTACGGCGGTTCGCCGCCGTCCCGCTGATGCTGGTGTCCGCCGGGCACGCCAAGGGTGACATCCCGGCGGCCCTGGCCCGCGAGAAGGAGCGGCACCCGGGCATCTCCTACACCTACGGGCGTCCGCTCGGCCCGCACCCGGCGCTGCTGAACGTGCTGGAACGGCGTCTCGACGAGGCCCTGGGGTCGGCGGGCCGCACGCCGGGGGACCGTTCCGACGTGACGGTGCTGCTGGTGGGGCGCGGCTCCACGGACCCGGACGCCAACGCCGAGGTGCACAAGGCGGCCCGGCTGCTGTGGGAGGGACGCGGGTACGCGGGTGTCGAGACGGCGTTCGTGTCGCTGGCGGCGCCGGACGTGCCGAGCGGTCTCGACCGCTGTGTGCGGCTGGGCGCGCGGCGGATCGTGGTCCTGCCCTACTTCCTGTTCACGGGCATCCTGCCGGACCGGGTGCGGCAGCAGACGGAGGGCTGGGCCGCCGCCCACCCGGAGGCCGAGGTGCTGTCGGCCGACGTCATCGGGCCGGAGCCGGAGCTGCTGGACCTGGTGTGGGAGCGGTACGAGGAGGCCGTCAAGGGCGATCTGCGGATGAACTGCGACTCGTGCGTGTACCGCATCGCGCTGCCGGGCTTCGAGGACAAGGTGGGCATGCCGCAGCAGCCGCACTTCCACCCGGACGACGACGGCCACCACCACGGGCACGGTCACGGGCACCACCACGGCGCTCACTCGCATGCGCACTGAGAGCGGACACGATCTGCGTCACCACGGGGACGCGGAGGTCCGTGACGACGGCCGGGCGCTCGTCGACCTGGCCGTGAACGTCCGCGCGGACACGCCGCCGGGCTGGCTGCGGGAGCACATCGCCGCGTCCCTCGGCGGGCTCGCGGCCTATCCCGACGGGCGGGCCGCCCGCGCGGCGGTGGCCGCGCGGCACGGACTGCCGGTGGAGCGGGTGCTGCTGACGGCGGGTACGGCGGAGGCGTTCGTGCTGCTGGCGCGGGCGCTGAAGGTGCGCCGGCCGGTCGTCGTCCACCCTCAGTTCACGGAGCCGGAGGCGGCGCTGCGGGACGCGGGGCACACGGTCGGCCGGGTGCTGCTGCGGGAGGAGGACGGTTTCCGGCTGGACCCGGCGGCCGTCCCCGAGGACGCGGACCTGGTGGTCATCGGCAACCCGACGAACCCGACGTCGGTGCTGCACCCGGCGGACGCGATCGCCTCACTCGCCCGGCCCGGGCGCGTGCTGGTGGTGGACGAGGCGTTCATGGACGCGGTGCCGGGCGAGTACGAGGCCCTGGCCGGGCGCGTCGACGTGCCCGGCCTGGTGGTGCTGCGCAGCCTGACCAAGACGTGGGGGCTGGCCGGGCTGCGGATCGGGTACGTGCTGGCGGCGCCCGAGACCGTCGAGGACCTTCAGCGGGCCCAGCCGCTGTGGCCGGTGTCGACTCCGGCGCTGGCCGCTGCCGAGGCGTGCGTGGGGCCCCGGGCGCTGGCGGAGGCGGCCCACGCGGCGCACCGCATCGCGGCGGACCGGGAGCACCTGCTGGCGGGCCTCGCCCGGTTCGCCCCGGCCGGACTGCGGGTGACCGGGCCCGCGCGGGGCCCGTTCGTCCTGGTCCGGATGGAGGGGGCCTCCACGGTCCGCCGCCGCCTGCGCGACCTCGGCCACGCCGTGCGGCGCGGCGACACGTTCCCCGGCCTGGACGACGCTTGGCTCCGCCTGGCGGTGCGGGACCGCCGGACGACCGACGGGTTCCTGCGGGCCCTGGAACAGGCTCTGGGGCACTGAGGGCCGGGCGGGATCAGCCCCTGCGGCGGGCCAGGGCCACCGCTCCCCCGCCGGCCGCGAGCAGGACGACGGCGGCGCCCACCACGTACGGCGTGGCCGAGCTGCCGCCCGTCTCGGCCAGGTCCGCCTCGGCGGGTTCTCCCTGCGGCCTCAGGCCGGCGGGCGGGGTGGACGGCTCGGCCGGGGGCTGTGCGGCGGATGCGGGCTGCGGGGTCTTGCAGGTCGCCTCGGCCAGGGTGACGGTGCCGTCGACCTCGGCGACGTTCAGCTTCGCCGGGTTGACGGAGACCTTGAGTTCGAGGGCGGTGGCGGCGGCCGTCCGGGCCGTGGTCCGCGTGCTGGAGAGGTGCAGGCGCACCTCGCCGACGCCCGGCACGCTGACGTCCGTCGGGCCGCCGGCGGTCAGCGCGACACGCTTGCCGAGCACGGTCACCGAGCCGGGCAGGCCGGTCGTGGCGAACGGCTTCCTCCCCACCTCGCAGGTGGCCCTGGCGGTGACCTGCTCGACCTCGATCAGGGACAGCAGCGGCAGGCCGGGGACGTGGATACGGGCCTTCGCCAGGGTGGTGGCCCCCTCGGCCTTCGTGGCGGTCGTCGTCGCTCTCGCCTCGGCCACCTCCGCACGCAGCACGTTGAAGGGCCGACCGCCGTCCACCGCGTCGAGGGTCGTGGTCAGCGTGGTCTTCTCGGCGCTCCGCGGGGCCTGTACGTCGTTGAGGGAGACGGCGAGGGGGACGTTCACCGACTTGTTCACCAGGGAGACGTCCAGGCCGGTGCGCAGGACGACGGCGCTCGCGCGGCCGTGGTCGCCGGTGGCGTGCGCCGGGCTCACGCCGGTCAGTGCCACGGGCCCGGCGGTGAGGGCCGTGACCGTGGCGACGGTCGCCAGCCGACGTGCGGGCATGCGGAAGGAAGGGCTGTTCACGGTGGGGACTCCAGGGGAGACAGGCTCGGGACCCGGAAAGAATCGCCGCCCCGCGCGTACGGCGTCAGCGATCTGACGCCGCTTCACTCCAACGTGGCGGGACCGGGGATCCATTCGAATCCCACGGCACAGGCGTTCCCCGCCGTCACCCCCGCGGCTACCCGACCACGCGCCCGTTCAGCACCACCCGGCGCGGCGACGCCAGCACCCGTACGTCGGCCCGCGGGTCCTCGTCGTAGACGACGAGGTCGGCCGGGGCGCCCTCGTCCAGGCCGGGGCGGCCGAGCCAGGAGCGGGCCGCCCAGGTGCCCGCGGCGAGCGCCTCGACGGGCGGGATGCCGGCGGTGACGAGTTCGCCGACCTCGGCCGCGGCCAGGCCGTGCGCGAGGCCGCCTCCGGCGTCGGTGCCGACGAAGACCGGGATCCCGGCGTCGTAGGCGCCCCGGACGGTGTCGTAGCGGCGTTCGTGGAGCCTGCGCATATGGGCCGACCAGCGGGGGAACTTGCTCTCGCCGCCGTCCGCGAGCCGCGGGAACGTCGCGATGTTGACCAGGGTCGGGACGATGGCGACGCCGCGTTCGGCGAACAGCGGGACGAGGTCCTCGGTCAGGCCCGTCGCGTGTTCGATGCAGTCGATGCCCGCCTCGACGAGGTCCCTGAGGGAGTCCTCCGCGAAACAGTGCGCGGTCACCCGCGCGCCCAGGCGGTGGGCCTCGGCGATGGCCGCCTCGACGGCCCCGCGGGGCCAGCAGGCCGACAGGTCGCCGAGGTCGCGGTCGATCCAGTCGCCGACCAGCTTGACCCAGCCGTCGCCGCGCCGGGCCTCCTGGGCGACGTAGGCGACCAGGTCCTCCGGCTCGATCTCCCAGGCGTAGTTGCGGATGTAGCGGCGGGTGCGGGCGATGTGCCGCCCGGCGCGGATGATCTTCGGCAGGTCCTCGCGGTCGTCGATCCAGCGGGTGTCGGAGGGCGAACCGGCGTCGCGGATGAGGAGGGTGCCCGCGTCCCGGTCGGTCAGGGCCTGCTTCTCCGCGACGTCCTCGGGGACCGGCCCGTGCCGGTCGAGTCCGACGTGGCAGTGCGCGTCGACGAGGCCGGGCAGGGCCCAGCCGACGACCGTGCGGACGTCGCGGGCACCGGCGGGACGGTCGTAGGAGATGCGGCCGTCGACCATCCACAGCTCGTCCCGGACGTCCTCGGGCCCGACGAGCACCCGCCCCTTCACGTGCAGCACCGCGCGATCGCTCATGCACCGCACCTTAGTGAGCCGGCCGCCCGGCCTCGAAGGCGGCCGGTGTCCGGGGGACGCGCCGCGCAGGCGCGGGAGGGGCGCCGGTTACCCTCGATGCGATCGAACCTGTGAGTGAAGAGAGCCCCACCGTGACGCATCCGTTTCTGGACCTGGCCCCGCTCGGCGCGGACCGCTTCGCCGCGATCGAGGACCGTGTTGCGCGGCTGCTGAGCACCGAGCAGGACGTCGTGATCATGCAGGGCGAGGCGCTGCTGCCGCTGGAGGGTGCGATCCGCGCCGCGGCCGGTCCCGGCACGACGGCGCTGAACGTCATCACGGGGCCCTACGGGCAGACCTTCGGCGACTGGCTGCGGGACTGCGGCGCCACGGTGATCGACCTGGCGGTGCCCTTCCACACGGCGGTGACGGCCGAGGAGATCCGGCAGGCCTTCGCCGAACACCCCGGGATCGACTTCGTGTCGCTGGTGCACGCGGAGGCGGCGACCGGCAACACCAACCCGGTCGCGGAGATCGGCGAGGTCGTGCGGGCGCACGGGGCGCTGTTCTACCTGGACGCCGTGGCGTCGATCGGGGCAGAGCCGGTGCTGCCGGACGCGTGGGGCGTGGACCTGTGCGTGATCGGCGCGCAGAAGGCGATGGGCGGTCCGGCCGGGGTGTCGGCGGTGTCGGTGAGCGAGCGGGCCTGGGCGCGGATGGCCGCCAACCCGCAGGCCCCACGCCGGTCGTACCTGTCGCTCCTCGACTGGAAGGAGCGGTGGATCGACGGCGGCCGCACGGCGTTGCTGCACGCGCCCGCGCAACTGGAGATGCTGGCGCTGGAGGCGTGCGTGGAGCGGATCGAGGCGGCCGGCCCGGACGCCGTGATGGCCCGGCACGCGTCCGCCGCGGCGGCGACCCGGGCCGGTGCGGTCGGGCTCAGCGGCGGTCTGGAGCCGTACGTGTACGAGGCCAGGGACGCGGCGCCCGTCGCCACGACGCTGCGGGCACCGTCCGGGCTGGTGGCGGCGGACCTGGTCCGGCGGGCGCTGGCGGCGGACCCGGCCGTGCCGCTGGCCGCGGGCGGGGGTGCGCTGGCCAAGGAGATGATCCGGGTCAACCACTACGGCGCACAGGCGACGCCCGGGGCCGTGCGCGCGAGTCTGGCGGCGCTGGGCGTGGCGCTGTCCGAGCAGGGACTGACCGTGGACGTGGAGGCGGCGCTGCGGGCCGTCGAGGGGGCGTGGAGCAGGTAGCCGTCGGCCGGGGCAGAGTGCGATGTCAGTGACGCGTGCCATGCTCCCGGCATGACCGACACACGCGCCCAAGCCGCCCCGACCCTTCCCGACGGCCGCCCCGTCCCTCACCTGACCGGTGACGAGCGCGCCATGCTGGAGAGCTGGCTGGACTTCCACCGGGCCACGCTGGAGCTGAAGTGCGCCGGCCTGTACGACGCGCAGGTGCGGATCGCGGCGGCCGAACCGTCGTCGCTGACCCTGCTCGGGCTGGTGCAGCACCTCGCGGAGGTCGAGCGGAACTGGTTCCAGCGGGTGGCCGGCGGGGTGGCCGTGCCACCGGTGTTCGAGGACGCGACCGGCTACGCGCTCGATCCGGCGCGCGGGCTCGACGAGGCGCTCGGGATCTGGCGGCGGGAGATCGCGCGGGGGCGGGAGCTGTGCGCCGGGCTGCCGCTGGACCACATCGGGCGGGTCGCCGAGGGGCCGGCGCCGGGGATGGAGGTCAGTCTGCGCTGGGTGCTCATCCACATGATCGAGGAGTACGCGCGGCACAACGGTCACGCCGATCTCCTGCGGGAACGTATCGACGGAGTGACCGGGGCCTGAATTCCACGTGCTTTCCGCGCTATCTCACATGTAAGCTGGCACACAATAAATGAATTCTTTCAAGAACGGCTTCCCGTCTTCTTCTGCCCGCTTTTCCCGAGCCTAAACGCGCAGATTTTGAGGACACCCGGAGGGGGAATTCTGGCAGTCCCCGGGCGGCCTACACGCCTGTGACGCGTTACACACTGTGACCATTTTGCCCGGTAATTACCGGACAATATCGGGCATCCTGCCGCCATGACGCGTGAACCCTCGCGCTCGCGCGATAACACAGACACGGTTCATATGTAACCCCCATCGGCGATGCAATTTTGAATTTCGCTGGGTAAGTTCAATTTGCATGACTGCCGTACAAGCAGACCCGCAAATCGACCGCCCCACCGTGGCTGACGGAGCCGCACTCTGGCGGATGGCGAAGGACTCGAAGGTTCTCGACCTGAACTCGTCCTACAGCTATCTGCTGTGGTGCCGGGACTTCGCCGCCACCTCGGCCGTCGCCCGCGACGAGCAGGGCGAGCCGATGGGTTTCATCACCGGGTACGTGCGGCCGGACAGCCCGCGCACCCTGCTGGTCTGGCAGGTGGCGGTGGACGAGGCCCACCGCGGGCGCGGACTGGCCGCCGCGCTGCTCGACGGCCTGGTCGCACGGACCACGGCCGAGCTGGAGGTGACGACGGTGGAGACCACCATCACTCCGGGCAACACGGCCTCGGAGCGCCTGTTCACGTCGTTCGCCGAGCGTCACGGCGCGCGGCTGGAGCGCGAGGTGCTGTTCGACACGGGCCTGTTCCCCGACGGGCCGCACGACGCAGAGGTGCTGTACCGCATCGGCCCCCTGCCCCACTGAGACTTCCCGCCCCACCCACTCCCGCAGACTTCCCCCACGTACCGAGGAGCGATTCGTCGTGACCATCACCCAGCCCGACCTGAGCGTCTTCGAGACCGTCGAGTCCGAGGTGCGCAGCTACTGCCGCGGCTGGCCCACCGTCTTCGACCGTGCGGTGGGCAGCCGCATGTACGACGAGGACGGCCATGAGTACCTCGACTTCTTCGCCGGAGCCGGGTCACTGAACTACGGGCACAACAACCCGGTCCTGAAACGCGCGCTGATCGACTACCTGGAGCGCGACGGCGTCACGCACGGGCTCGACATGTCGACCGCCGCCAAGCGCACGTTCCTGGAGGCCTTCCAGAACCTGCTGCTGCGCCCGCGCGACCTGCCGTACAAGGTCATGTTCCCCGGCCCGACCGGCACCAACGCCGTCGAGGCCGCGCTGAAGCTGGCGCGCAAGGTGAAGGGACGCGAGTCGATCGTGTCGTTCACCAACGCCTTCCACGGCATGTCGCTGGGCTCGCTGGCCGTGACCGGCAACGCCTTCAAGCGGGCCGGCGCCGGTATCCCGCTGGTCCACGGCACCCCGATGCCGTTCGACAACTACTTCGACGGCACGGTCGAGGACTTCCTGTGGTTCGAGCGACTGCTGGAGGACCAGGGCTCGGGCCTCAACAAGCCCGCCGCCGTGATCGTCGAGACCGTGCAGGGCGAGGGCGGCATCAACGTGGCCCGGGCCGAGTGGCTGCGTGCCCTGTCCGAGCTGTGCGAGCGGCAGGACATGCTGCTGATCGTCGACGACATCCAGATGGGCTGCGGCCGGACCGGCGCGTTCTTCTCCTTCGAGGAGGCGGGCATCACGCCGGACATCGTCACCGTCTCCAAGTCGATCAGCGGCTACGGCCTGCCCATGTCGCTGTGCCTGTTCAAGCCGGAGCTCGACGTGTGGGAGCCCGGTGAGCACAACGGCACCTTCCGCGGCAACAACCCGGCGTTCGTCACGGCCACCGCGGCCCTGGAGACGTACTGGGCCGACGGTTCCGCCATGGAGAAGCAGACCCGCAAGCGCGGCGAGCAGGTCGAGCAGGCGCTGATCTCCATCACCGAGGAGAACCTGGCCGACGTGAAGGAGTACCGGGGCCGCGGCCTGGTGTGGGGCCTGGAGTTCCACGACAAGGCCCGCGCCGGCAAGGTCGCCAAGCGTGCCTTCGAGCTCGGACTTCTCATCGAGACGTCCGGCCCGGAGAGCGAGGTCGTGAAGCTGCTCCCGGCACTCACCATCACGCCCGAGGAGCTGGACGAGGGCCTGAGCATGCTGGCTCGCGCCGTCCGAGAGACCGCCTGACACAGCACCGAGAGCACCACCCATCTAGGAGGCATCGCAGCACCGTGATTGTCCGTTCGTTCAAGGAGATCGAAGGTACCGACCGGCACGTGAAGGCGGCGTCCGGCACGTGGGAGAGCAAACGCATCGTCCTCGCCAAGGAGAAGGTCGGCTTCTCCCTGCACGAGACGGTCCTCTACGCGGGTACGGAGACGTCGATGTGGTACGCGAACCACATCGAGGCCGTCGTCTGCGTGGAGGGCGAGGCCGAGCTGACCGACCACGAGACCGGGCAGAAGCACACCATCACGCCCGGCACCATGTACCTCCTGGACGGGCACGAGAGGCACACGCTGCGGGTCAAGCAGGACTTCCGCTGCCTCTGCGTGTTCAACCCGCCCGTGACCGGACGGGAGGACCACGACGAGAACGGCGTCTACCCGCTGCTCACCGAGGAGGTGTGACGTTTCCATGACCGCCACTACCGACACGACCACCACCGCCGGTATCCCCGACCTCTATCCCACCCGCGGTGCCACCGAGGTGCCCACCCCGCGGCAGGACCCGGTCGTCTGGGGCGCGCCCGACGCGCCCGGGCCGATCGTGCCCGGCGACCTGCTGTCCTTCGAGCGCGACGGCTTCCTCGCCATCGATCAGCTGATCACGGACGACGAGGTGACCGTCTACCGCAACGAGCTGAACCGGCTGGTCAACGACCCGGACATCCGTGCCGACGAGCGGTCGATCGTGGAGCCGCAGTCCAAGGAGATCCGTTCGGTCTTCGAGGTGCACAGGATCAGTGAGGTGTTCGCCCAACTGGTCAGTGACGAGCGGGTCGTCGGCCGGGCACGGCAGATCCTCGGCTCGGACGTGTACGTCCACCAGTCGCGGATCAACGTCAAGCCGGGGTTCGGCGCCAGTGGTTTCTACTGGCACTCGGACTTCGAGACGTGGCACGCGGAGGACGGTCTGCCGCGGATGCGCACGGTGTCGGTCTCGATCGCGCTGACCGAGAACTACGACACCAACGGCGGTCTCATGATCATGCCGGGGTCGCACAAGACGTTCCTCGGGTGCGCGGGCGAGACGCCGAAGGACAACTACAAGAAGTCGCTGCAGATGCAGGACGCGGGCACGCCGTCCGACGAGGCGCTGACCCAGATGGCCACGCAGCACGGCATCAAGCTGTTCACCGGCAAGGCCGGGTCGGCGACCTGGTTCGACTGCAACGCCATGCACGGATCCGGCGACAACATCACGCCGTTCCCGCGCAGCAACGTGTTCATCGTGTTCAACAGCGTGGAGAACACGGCGGTGGAACCCTTCGCGGCCCCGATCCGCCGCCCGGAGTTCATCGGAGCACGGGACTTCACCCCGGTGAAGTGACGGCTGTGTGACAGAGCTGCCGGGTGGGGCCTCCTCGTGTGGGACGGGAGGCCCCACCCGGTTCTGTCATGCCGCCAGGGCCTCCAGCAGCCGGTCCACGTCCGCGGGCGTGTTGTAGAGGTGGAACGCGGCCCGCAGGTTGCCGGCCCGGTTCGAGACCTCGATGCCCGCCCGGCTCAGTTCGCCCTGCCGGTGGCCGAGCCCCGGCACCGACACGATCGCCGAACCCGGGGCGGGCACGGGCTCCCGGCCGAGCCCGGCCAGCCCGGCGCGGAAGCGGTCCGCGAGGCCGACGTCATGGGCGTGCACGACGTCGACTCCGATCTCCTCCAGCAGCTCCAGTGAGGCGCGCAGCCCCGCGTAGGTGAAGAGGGACGGGCTGATGTCGAACCGCCGTGCGGAGTGGGCGAGTTCCTCGACCGGTCCGTAGCAGCTGTCCCAGGGGACCTCACCGGCGACCCAGCCGGCGAGCAGCGGTGTGAGCCCGCCGAAATCCTGCGGCGCGACGAAGAACGCGGCCCCGTGCGGGCCCATGAGCCACTTGAAGCCCACGGCGGCGAGGAAGTCGTCGGCACCGGCCTCCATCGGCAGCCAGCCGGCCGACTGCGAGGCGTCGACGTAGGTGCGGGCGCCGTGGGCCCTGGCCGCGGCGCGCACGGCGGTCAGGTCGGCGAGGCGGCCGTCGGCGGACTGGGCCGCGCTGACCGCGACGAGCGCCGTCCCGGGGCGGACGGACTCGGCGAGCCGCTCCAGGGGGACGGCCCGCACCTTGAGGTCGCCGCGCACATGGAACGGGTTCACCAGGGACGCGAAGTCACCCTCCGCGGTGAGGACTTCGGCGCCGGCGGGCAGTGCGGCGGCGATCAGCGCACCGTACTCGGCGACCGAGGCCCCGGTCGCGACGCGCTCGGCCGGGACGCCGGCCAGCCGGGCGAAGGACGCGCGGGCGGCCTCCACGTCCTCGTAGAGGGGACCCAGGGGCGTGCCCTCGGCGCGCATCCGCACCGCCTGCTGCACGGCGGTCACGGTACGGGCGGGCAGCAGCCCGTTGCTCGCGGTGTTGAGGTAGGTGTGCTTCGGGGCGAACTCGGCACGGACGAGGTTCTCGAAGGTCTCCATGGGACCACTCTGCGTCTCCGGGATCTCCCCGTCCATTGCCGATTTCTGCGTGATGCCGCTAAGGAGCGCTTATGGATGCGCTCCGAGCTGGGCGTTTCAGCGCTGGGGAACGGCGCAGCCGTCCGGGCCGCAGGCCTCCGCGTCCCCGCCGCCGTCGACGATCTCCAGGGGCGGGCGCTCGCCGTACGCCTGGGTCAGGGCCCGGGCGAAGACCTCGGCGGGCTGGGCGCCGGAGACGCCGTACTTGCGGTCGAGCACGAAGAACGGCACACCGTTCGCGCCGAGCTGCGCGGCCTCCCGCTCGTCGGCACGCACCTCGTCGGCGTACGCCTCCGCGTCGGCGAGCACCGCGCGGACGGCCGCCGCCTCCAGTCCGGCGGCGACGGCGAGTTCCACGAGCCGCTCGTCGTCGTCGAAGACGGAGCGCTCCTCGGCGAAGTTGGCCCGGTACAGCAGGTCGAGCAGCCGCTCCTGGCGGCCGTGCTCCTTGGCGAAGTGCAGCAGGCGGTGCATGTCGAAGGTGCTGCCGTGGTCGCGGCCCCGGGTGCGGTAGTCGAGCCCCTCCGCGGCGGCCTGGGCGCCCAGGTTGTCCTCCCCGGCCTCGGCCTGCGCGGCACTCATCCCGTACTTCTTGGTGAGCATCGTGATCACGGGCTGGATGTCGCCCTTGGCGCGGCCCGGGTCCAGCTCGAAGGAGCGGTGCACCACCTCGACGTCGTCGCGGTGCGGGAAGTCCCGCAGCGCCTTCTCGAAGCGGGCCTTGCCCACGTAGCACCAGGGGCAGGCGATGTCGCTCCAGATTTCGACGCGCATGTCTCGGTTCTCTCCAGGTCGTACGGGTACGGAGACGCCCTCCGCCAGGTGCATGAACGTTCAAGCAGGTCGCTTCATTCCCCGGGAAGGACCAAGCGCATGCGCAGGTGGTGATCTCCAGGCCCGGCCGGTTCCGGGACCCAGCCCTGTCGCCGGTAGAACCCCTGCGCCCGCGCGTTGTCCACGTGCACGTCGAGCACGGCCGTACGCCTGCCGTCGGCCCGCCACTCCTCCACACAGGCCGCGTGCAGCGCGCTGCCGATGCCGTGGCGCCAGTGGTCGGGGTCGACGTGGAACTGGAACAGCTTCACCGTGTCCGCCGGGGTGTCCTCGGGGACGCGGAAGGAGGCCAGCCCGACGATCCGGCCCGCCTCCACGACGCACAGCACCCGGCCGTCCGGCCGGGTGAGGGCGCTGCGCCAGGTGGCGGACCAGTCGGTGCCGTCCTGCGGCAGCCCGTCGGGGTAGTACGTGGCCCGGGCCCGCGCGTGCAGCGCGACGACGTCCGCCACCTCCGCGGGCAGGACGGTGCGGATCACACGGTCGGGGATCACTCGGTCGTTGATCATGCAACGGAGGACGAGGCCGGGCCGGGACGCGGTTCCCGGCCCGGCCCTCAGCTGCCGTCGCGCAGATCGTCCGGCCAGGCAGGCCGGAACTCGATGTGGTCGAACGTCACCACGCAGCCCTCCCCCATCGGGGACTGGGTCATGAAGCCGACCAGGGCCGCTTCCGTCTCCTTCTCCCCGCCGAGGGTGAAGAGGCGGACGAAGGTCCAGCGTTCGCCGTCGCGGGAGGCGTGGAAGGCGAAGGCACGGCCGGTGCGGCTCACCCGCAGCCAGACGGAACTGCCCTCCACCGTGAAGGAGTTGGCGTCGTCGGAGTGACCCCGGGTCACCACCGTGCAGACGGTGGGGACGTCCGGGGAGTACTCCAGGCAGAGCTTGGCCCAGGCCCGCTCCCCCACGTGGACGTAGAGCACCCCGGCGTCGAAGGCCGCGCCGAACCCGACGGTGACCTTGGCGATCAGCTGGAAGTCGCCCTCCGGCGCCCCGAGCAGCCGGGGCGCGTCGGACGCGGGGTCCAGCCCCTCACCGGTGGGCGGCACGAACCGGTCCTGCCGCGCCCCGGCCCACCCGGTGAGCACCCCGTCCTCACAGGACCAGTGACCGTCCGGCCCGTAGGTGCGCAGGGGGAACGGGAGTTCGGAAATCTCGAGATCCATTCGACCGAGTCTCCCAGGTCCGGCCTCAAGGGGGGCGGGACTGTGTCAATTTGCGGCTCCGCCGCGTGGGCACGATCAACCACAACGGACCCGGCAGCCCGCGATCCACCGCCCCCCTACGGCGTCAACGCTCCAAACGCCCGTTGAACCTACGAGGCAGTCCCAGCGGGTTCTCGTCCCGCAGCTCCGCCGGCAGCAACGCCTCCGGCGCGTTCTGATACGCAACCGGCCGCATCCACCGCTCGATCGCCGTCCCGCCCACCGACGTGGACGTCGACGTCGTGGCCGGGTACGGCCCGCCGTGGTGCTGGGCCGGCGCGACGGCGACACCCGTGGGCCAGCCGTTCACCAGCACCCGTCCTGCCAGCGGCGTCAGCTCCGCGAGGATCTCGGCGCCCCGGCCCTGGCCGGCCGCCTCCTCCTCGGACAGCTGCACCGTCGCCGTCAGGTTGCCCGGCAGCCGCGACAGCACCGACTTCACCTCGGCCTCGTCCTCGTAGCGGGCCACCACGGTGACCGGCCCGAAGCACTCCTCCAGGAGCAGGTCATGCTCGCCCTCCGCGGCCAGCCTGCTCGCCGGTACCGTGAGGAAGCCCGCGCTGACGGTGTGCTCGCCGCCCGCGCCGGGGGTGACCGGGGAGTCGACGTCGGGCAGCCCGGCCCGCTCGGCGACGCCGGCCACGAAGTTGTCGCGCATGCGGTGGTCGAGCAGGACCCCGGCGTCGGTGTCGCTGACGGCGTCGGTCAGGGACTTCAGCAGGGCGTCGCCCGCGGCGCCGGCCGGGGCGAGGACGAGGCCGGGCTTCACGCAGAACTGGCCGACGCCCAGTGTCATCGAACCGGCGAGTCCGGCGCCGATCGCCTCGGCCCGCTCGGCGGCGGCGGCCTCGGTGACGACGACCGGGTTCAGGGAGCCCAGCTCGCCGTGGAAGGGGATCGGGACCGGGCGGGCCGCCGCCGCGTCGAAGAGGGCGCGGCCACCGCGCACGGAGCCGGTGAAGCCGGCCGCCGCGACCAGCGGGTGCTTGATCAGCTCGACGCCCGCCTCGAAGCCGTGGACCAGGCCCACGACGCCCTCGGGGATGTCGTGCCGGGCGGCGGCACGGCGCAGCACCTTGGCGACGTACTCGGACAGTGCCGGGTGGTCCGGGTGGGACTTGACGACGACCGGGCAGCCGGCGGCGAGGGCGCTCGCGGTGTCGCCGCCCGCGACGGAGAAGGCGAAGGGGAAGTTCGACGCCGAGTAGACGGCGACGACGCCCAGCGCCACCTTGTAGCGGCGCAGGTCCGGGATCGGCGGCGTCGCGGTGTCGTCGGGGTGGTTGATGACGACGTCGAGGAAGGCGCCCTCGTCGACGATGTCCGCGAAGGCCCGCAGCTGGTAGCAGGTGCGGGCGAGCTCGCCGGTCAGCCGGACCGGGCCGAGCGCGGTCTCGGCGTCGGCGGTCTCGACGAGAGAGTCCTTGGCCGCCTCCAGTTCCTCGGCGGCGCTGCGCAGGAAGGCCGCGCGGACCGTGCGGTCCGCGAGGGAGCCGCGCGCCTCGTGCGCGGCACGGACGGCGGCGTCCACCTCCTGGGCTGTGGCCTCCACCGCAACCTGTTCACGCTGCTTCCCGGTTCGGGGGTCGACACTCCAGACTGGTGCTGCTGCCACCGCGGGTCCCTCCACACATGTATTGCCGCAGTACTGGGTCATCCACCAGGGGCGTTCGATATACTGAACGCTGTCTCCGATGATGAATATGCTGTGGAGACTATTTCCCGTCCAACGAAGGGGTCAAGGGCGATGTCGGCTGGCGAGACGGGCGGCGGGGCGCAGGTCAAGTCCGCGGTACGAACAGTTGAACTGCTCGAATACTTCGCCGGACGCCCCGGCATGCACTCCCTCGCGGCGGTCCAGGAGGCCGTCGGGTATCCCAAGTCCAGCCTCTACATGCTGCTGCGCACGCTGGTCGAGCTGGGCTGGGTCGAGACGGACGCGACGGGCACGCGGTACGGCATCGGCGTGCGGGCCCTGCTGGTCGGCACCTCGTACATCGACGGCGACGAGGTCGTCGCGGCGGCCCGCCCCACGCTGGACCGGCTCTCGGACGACACCACCGAGACGATCCACCTCGCCCGCCTCGACGGCACCAACGTCGTCTACCTCGCCACCCGCCAGTCGCAGCACTACCTGCGCCCCTTCACCCGGGTCGGCCGCCGGCTGCCCGCGCACTCCACATCCCTCGGCAAGGCGCTGCTGAGCACGTACTCGGACGAGCAGGTGCGCAAGATGCTCCCGGAGACGCTGCCCGCCCTGACCGAACACACCATCACCGACCGGGAGAAGCTCATCGAGGAGCTGCGGCAGGTCCGGGAGCAGGGCTTCGCCGTGGACCGCGAGGAGAACACCCTGGGGCTGCGCTGCTTCGGCGTGGCGATCCCCTACCGCACGCCGGCGCGGGACGCGATCAGCTGCTCGGTGCCGGTGGCCCGGCTGACCCCGGCGCACGAGCAGCTGGTGAAGGACGCGCTCTTCGACGCCCGGGACCGGCTGACACTGGCCACCCGTAGGCTCTGAGGCATGAATGTCGAGCTGCGCCAGGTCCACGACAGCGATCTGCCGGTCTTCTTCCGGCAGATGAACGACCCCGAGTCCCTGAGTATGGCGGCGTTCACCCCGGAGGACCCGGCCGACCGGGCGGCCTTCGACACCCGCTGGTCCCGGCAGCGTTCCTCCCCCGACGTCGTCGCGCGGACGATCCTGGCCGACGGTGACGTGGTGGGCAGCGCGGCGGTGTACGGGGTGCCGGGCGAGCGCGAGGTGACGTACTGGATCGACCGCGCGTACTGGGGCAAGGGCATCGCCACGCAGGCCCTGCGTGCGCTGCTCGCCGAGGTGCCCGAGCGCCCGCTGTACGCGCGGGCGGCGTCGGACAACGCGGGGTCGCTGCGCGTGCTGGAGAAGTGCGGGTTCCGCGTGGTGGCGGCCGCCCGGGGGTACGCTCCGGCCCGCGGCGCCGAGATAGACGAGACGGTGCTCCTCCTGGAGGGCTGAGCGGGCCTCCCCGCCTCTCCCCCGCCCGGCGGAGGCGGATCGTCGCCGGGCAGGAGGTGTCCGCGGCCCTTCCCGCGGGAGCCTGAGCGCATGACGCAGCCGACCGTTCCCCTCGCCGCTCCACGCCCCGCCGGCCCCGGCCGCACCCGGCGCGCCCTGCGTGCCGTCGCCGTCGTCTCCTGTGTGCCGTACCTCGCCCTCAAAGCGGCCTGGATCGCCGGGAGTCACATCGGGATACCCGCGGGCAGCGTGCTGCTCGACGACCGGGCCGGCATGGCCGTGATCAACGGTCTCTCGGTCCTGGTGGACAGCGGGGTGATCGTGCTGGCGCTGGTGCTGACCCGGCCGTGGGGGCTGCGGGTGCCCGCGTGGCTGCTCGTGTTCCCGGTGTGGGTCGCGACCGGGCTGCTCGCGCCGATCATGGCCGGGTTCCCGGCGCAGCTGGTGGTGAAGGCGTTCGGCGGCGGTGCCCCGTCCGCCGGCCGGGAGGCGTTCCTGGACGAGTGGGTGTTCGCCGTCGTGTACACGGGGTTCATCGCGCAGGGGCTCGCCCTCGGCGGCCTCTTCGCGCTCTACGCCCGGGACCGCTGGGGGCACCTGTGGCGCGGGCGGGTGCGGGAGCTGCCCGCCGGCTCCCTCGGCCCGGCCCACCGGGTGCTCGCCGTGGCCGCCGCCGTGCTCGCCCTGCCGCCGCTCACCCTCCACGCCCTGTGGGCCTGCGGGGTCTCAGCCGGCCTGCGTGACGGGCGGGCGGCCGAGCGGGGCGGTGAGTTCTACGTCCTGGAGGCCGTGTATGTCGCGTTCCTCCTCGCGGCGGTCGCCGGTGCCGTGCTGCTGGCGTTCCGGCGCGGCCGGGCCCTGCCCGTGTCGGTGCCGCTCGCTCTCGCCTGGGTCGGCTCGGGTGCCGTGGCCTGCTGGGGCGGATGGCTGTCGCTGGCCTCGCTCGGCGGCGCGGCGGACCTCGCCGACCGCCCCACGCCGCTGATGCATCTCGCCTACGCTGGCCAGATGCTCGTGGGCCTCCTCGTCGCCGCCATCGGCGTCTATCACTTCGCGGAGCGCTCGGCCGGGGCCGCGCGACGGGCGGCGTGAGCGCACTCGCCCGGCTGCTCTTCGGCCGGCGGGCGCGCCTGCGGTGGATCCATCTGATCCTCGGCGGTGCGCTGGCCATGCCGTACGTCCTGGTCGGCTCGGTCGTCGTCGGACCGGTCACCGGCGCCACGGACGTCTTCGGGTCCTTGCCCCTCCAGCTCGGCTCGTTCGCCGTGGGCCTGCCGCTCGCGGCCGTCACCTCGCTGTTCCCGCTGACCCGGCCGCTGGAGGCGGCGGCCGTGCGCTGGCTGTGCGGTGTGGACGCGGACCGGCTCGCCCTCACCCCGGCGCGGACCCGGGGCGAGAAGCGCCGTACGGCGGCCTGGTTCACGCTGCATCTCGGCTTCGGCGGGATCATCGCGGGGATGTCGCTGGCGCTGCCGCCGTTCGCCGTCGTGCTGATCCTGCTGCCCGGCATCGCGGGGTTGCGCGGCGACCGGCTCGGGCTGCCCGAAGTCCTGGACCACGCCTGGGCGTTGGCGCTCGCGCCCGTGGCGGGCGCGCTCTCGCTGGTGGCCCTGGCCGGCTGTGCGGCCGGCTGCGGTGCGCTGCTGGCCCGCTGGGCGCCCCCGCTGCTCG
>NZ_WWIC01000111.1:0-47370 GCF_009872555.1 Streptomyces sp. SID5643 | reverse complement strand
GCGGCAACAACAACGCCTACTGCCAGGACAACGAACTGGCCTGGGTGGAGTGGCCGGAGGAGGGAGAGGACGCCGAGGGGGCTCCCAGCAGCCAGCTGCTGGCCTTCACGCGCGCGATGGTCTGGCTGCGCCGCAACCACCCCGTCTTCCGCCGGCGGCGCTTCTTCCACGGCCGGCCCGTGGAGGGCACGCACGACGACCTGTCCGACATCGCCTGGTTCACCCCGGACGGCCGGGAGATGACCCAGCGGGACTGGGACTCGGCGCAGGCGTCCGCGCTGACGGTCTTCCTCAACGGCAACGCCATCTCCGAGCCCGGCGCACGCGGGGAGCGCATCACCGACGACTCGTTCCTGCTGATGTTCAACGCCTCGCCGAAGCCGCTGGAGTTCGTGGTCCCGGTCAATCACGGGCGCCAGTGGGAGGTCGTGGTCGACACGGCCCACCCGGACGGGGTGCCCCCGGACACCGGCCCGAAGGTGCAGGCCGGAGACCGGCTGACCCTGACGGACCGGAGCATGACGGTGCTCCAGCGGCCCGTCTGACCGCCCGGCGCGTGTGCGTCGCCCGGAAGCCACTCGTCCGGGCGACGCGCGGCGCACCTGGCGCGGGGGATGACACGAACGGCGGCGGGGCGGGTACGTACGTTCCATGACACCTGAGCGACTTGACCCGGTGGTGCCCACGGCCACGTACCGGCTGCAACTGCAGCCCGAGTTCCCGTTCGGAGCAGCCGCGGCCGTCGTGCCGTACCTGGCCTCGCTCGGCGTCTCGCACCTGCACCTGTCCCCGGTCCTGGAGGCGGTGCCGGGCTCGACGCACGGCTACGACGTCGTCGACCACGCGCGCGTGCGCGAGGAGCTGGGCGGCGAGGAGGGGCTGCGGGCGCTGGCGCGCACCGCGCGCGAGCACGGGCTCGGGCTGGTCGTGGACATCGTCCCGAACCACATGGCCATGGCCCCGCGTCACAACCGCGCCCTGTGGGAGGTGCTGCGCGAGGGCCCGAAGTCACCGTACGCACGGTGGTTCGACATCGACTGGGAGGCGCAGGACGGCCAGGTTCTGCTGCCGGTCCTCGGCGGACCGCTGGGCGAGGTGCTCGACGAGCTGCGCGTCGACGGTGACGTGCTGCGCTACTACGACCACGTGCTCCCGCTGCGCGAGGGCACCGAGGACCTGCCGCTGCCGCACCTGCTGGACGCCCAGTGGTACCGCCCGGTGTGGTGGCGGCTGGCCCGGACCGAGCTCAACTACCGGCGGTTCTTCAGCATCTCGGAGCTCATCGGGGTGCGGGTGGAGGACCCGGAGGTGTTCGAGGCCACCCACGACAAGATCCTCGAACTGCTGCACGAGGGCGTGATCGACGGACTGCGCATCGACCACCCCGACGGGCTCGCCGACCCCGACGGCTACCTCCGGCGGCTGCACGAGGCGACCGGGGGTCGCTGGACGGTCGTGGAGAAGATCCTGGCCGACGGTGAGCACCTGCCGGCGTCCTGGCCGGTCGCGGGGACCACCGGCTACGACGCCCTGCGGCAGGTGGACGGGGTCTTTACGGACCCGGCGGGGTTCGGGGAGCTGCTGGGCCAGTACCGGCGCTTCGCGGCCCCGCAGACGGACCGGGGCGGGCAATGGGACGCGACGGTGCGGCGGGCGGCGTACAAGGTCCTCACGCACGAGCTGGCGACCGAGACCGAGCGCCTGACGCGGGTGGCGGCCCGGCTGTGCGCGACCTCGCCGGAGCCGGCGCTGCGCGACCGCGCGCCCTGGGCACTGCGCACCGCGCTCCAGGAGCTCCTGGTCCGCCTGGAGGTCTACCGGCCGTACGAGTCGGTGGACGCCGCGTCCGTGGTCACCCAGGAGGCCGCGGCCGAGGCCCGGCAGGCCTTCACCGTGCCCGAGGAGGCCGGTGCGGTGGACGTCGTGCGCGACCTGGTGCTGGGGCGGTACGGCGACGGGCCCGCGCACGTGGAGTTCCGGACGCGGTTCGCGCAGACCTCGTCGGCGCTGCGGGCCAAGTCGGTGGAGGACACGGCGTTCTACCGGTACGTGCCGCTGCTGTCGGCGACCGAGGTGGGCGGCGACCCGGGTGCTCCCGCCCTGCCGCCGGAGGAGTTCCACGCGTACTGCGCGCGCGTGCAGCGCGACTGGCCGGCCACCGGGACGGTGGCCACCACGCACGACACCAAGCGCAGCGCGGACGTCCGGGCGGCGCTTCAGGTGCTCACCGAGTGCCCGGAGCGCTGGGCGGACGTCCTGGCGGAGGTGACCCGCACCGGAGAGGGGGTGCCGGATGCGCAACTGGCCTGGGCGGCCTGGCAGACGGTGTTCGGCCTGGGCCCGGCCTCCGGGGTGCGGGAGCGGGTGCAGGGGGCGCTGCTGAAGCACGTGCGTGAGGCGGGCCTGTACACGAGCTGGACCGAGCAGGAGCCGCCGTACGAGGAAGCGGTGGAGCGGTTCGTGGCGGCCGGGCCGTGCGGGGCTCCGGGTGAGCGGGTCGCCGCGTTCCGGGAGTCGCTGGCGCCGCACATCCGGGCCAACGTGCTGGGCACGGCGCTGGTGCAGCTGACGATGCCGGGCGTCCCGGACGTCTACCAGGGCACGGAGGCCGAGTACCGGGCGCTGGTCGACCCGGACAACCGGCGGGCGGTGGACTTCCCGCCCGCGGAGTCCGGCACGTCCGGGGAGAAGGCGGCGGTGACCCGGGCCGCGCTGCGGCTGCGGGCCCGGCGGCCCGACGTCTTCGGCGACACGGCGACGTACCTGCCGTTGCCGGCCGAGGGCCCGGCGGCGCCCCACTGCCTGGCCTTCGTCCGCTCCGGCGCGGCCCTGACGGCGGTGACCCGCCTGTCCCTGCGGCTCGCGGAGGCGGGCGGCTGGCAGGACACCCGGCTGCCGCTGCCGCCGGGACGCTGGGCGGACGCGCTGGATCCGGCGCGGGAGTTCACGGGGCACGCGCGCGTGGCGGACCTGTTCGAGGGGCTGCCGGTGGCGTTGCTGGAGAGGGTGGACGACTGAGCTCAGGCGACCGCTGAGCCGCCGTCGGAGCAGTCCTCGGAGCAGTCCTCGTAGGCGGGCCGAAGCCCCGGGGCGCGGCCGGGTCGGGGGTGAGGACGGCGCAGCGATCTGCTCCTCCGGCGCCTCGGAGGTGGCGTACTCGTGCAGGTGCGGGCGTTCCTCACCCTGGCGGGGCGGGGCCTGCACCAGCAGCAGGCCGCCGCCGGTGCTTCCGGGCGCCCCCGGGAGCCTCCCCCACCGTGCCCTTGACACCACACCATGGCCGTGGGGTACTGCGATGGCGAACTCGGGCGGATGTGACGGGGGTGAGTGTCCTGCCGGAGCTGCGCTACCCGACGGTGACCGAACAGATCTCTGCTGCCCGGGCGTTGACCGCTCAGCGTCCCGGCGTGTGCACCCTGCGGCAGGTGGGTGCCTCGCGTGCGGGCAGGCCCCTGTACCTGCTGTCCGTGGGCCGCGCCCACCGCGCCGTACTGGTGGTGGCCGGTGCCCACGCCAACGAACCGACCGGTTCCTGCACCCTGCTGGCGCTCGCCCGGCGGGTCCTGGACCAGCGGGAGCTGCGCGACGGCATCTCCTGGCACTTCCTGCTCTGCGCGGACCCCGACGGGGCGAGCCTGCACGTGACGCCGGCGCCGCGCAGTCTGTACGACTACCACCTCGGTTTCTTCCGGCCCGCGGGCCCGGAGCAGCCCGAGTGGGCGCCGTCCGTGCTGCCGCCGGACCGGCTGCCGCCCGAGACCCGGGCCCTGACGGGCGTCATCGACGAGCTGCGCCCCTATCTTCAGGTCACCCTGCACGGCACGGACCTGGGTGGCAGCTGGGTGCAGCTGACGAAGGACGTGCCGGGACTCGCCGAGCCGTTCGCGAAGTCCGCGGCGGAGCTGCACATCCCGGTGGAGACCGGCGCGTCGGACGCCGCGGGCTGGCCCGCGTCCGGGCCGGGCGTGCACGTCATGCCCGCGCCGGGGATCGGGCCGGCGTACCCGAGCCTGCCGGACGACGCGCGGCACAGTACCTGGTTCCACGCCCACCGGTACGGCGGGATGACCGCGGTGGTGGAGGTGCCGATGTGGGCGAGCGACCTGGTGGACGACCCGGCTCCGCATCCTTCTCCGGCGGCTGCGATCGGACGGCTGGCGGGCCGGCTCGAGCGCGACGCGCTGGAGGTGACCCGGGTGCTGGAGGGTGCGCTGCCCCGGCTGGCTGAGCTGGACGGGCCGCTGCTGCGGGCCGCCCGGTGGGGGCTGGAGCTGGTGCCGGGCCTGGCCTCCGACCTGCTCCACACGCCGCCCGCCGACCGCACCCGGGCGTACGTCGGCAGCGTGGACGCGTTCGCGCGCCGCGTGCCGCTGCGGGCGGCGGCCATGCTGCTGCGGGTGCTGCGCGGGACGGACGACGCGGCGGCCAAGCAGCTGGAGGAGCTCGTCTCGACCTGGAGCGACGCCTTCGCGGAGCGCTTCCGCGCCCGCTGGGTGCCCCTGGAGCACCAGGTGGAGCACCAGTCCCGCACGGTCGTCGCGGCGGCGCTGCACGCGCGGGAGAGGGCCTGGTAGTCCTCAGTCCCGCTGCATCGGCACCGGCTCGCCCGAGCCGGAGCGATCTGGCGCCCGGCGCCCGGCCAGGTCGAACGCGGCGAGCACCACGCGCGCCTGGTACTCGGCCTGGCGGGCCACCGGGATCCAGCGCGCCCCGCAGCCGTCGCGGTACTCGGCGCACCACTGGTCGATCAGCCGGTCCAGTTCCGGCAGCGCCCCGGCCGGGTCGCGGCCGGCGGCCCGTACCAGCTGGTGCAGCAGCCCCGCCGTGCGCAGCGCCAGCCGGCGCCCGGAGATGCGCAGGGCGACCAGGTGGGCGGTGCTCAGGGGCGGCAAGGGGTGGGCCGGGCTGTCTCCGGTGTCGGGGTCCCAGGCGTCGGCGAGGCCGGGGCACACCAGGAGGTAGTCGTCGACGGGGGCGAGCAGGCGGGCCGCGTCCGCAACGGTGGCGAGGTGCGGGCGGATCCGGGTCAGCAGGTGCCGCAGGAGGTCCGTGTCGTGGCGCAGGGTGTGGCTGACGGCCCGGAGCACGGCGTCCCGGTCCCCGGGCGGGGAGCCGTCCGCCACGGCCGTCACGCCCCACATGGGCGCCTCGACCACCGCGGTGACGGTGCCGTGCCGGTACGGGTGGAACCATGTGGACTCGACGGCGGCCTCCGTGATGGCCGCGGCCAGACCGGCCCGGCGCGGTGGCGGGATCCGGTAGACGGCGGGCCCGAGGCCGGGCCAGTACAGGGCGTCGTACGCGCCGAGTTCGCGGGGGATGCCGAGCCGGGCGGCGATGTGCGCGAGGCGCCGGTCGAGGCCCGGCAGGTCGTGGGTGAGCTCGACGAAGCCGCCGCCGATGTCGACGCCGTGCAGCGAGCACTGGAGGAAGGGACGCAGTTCGTCCTGGAGGCCGAGCAGGGCGCGGGTCTCCGGCAGGGCGGCGCCGGCCGCGCCGTCGGGCAGCCACTCGGGCTGCTCCAGGAAACCGGGCCGGAAGAAGTTCCGGATGTACCGGTCGAGGGTGTAGGGGCCGGGCAGCCAGCCCTCGTTGCGGCGCGACCCGTCCGGGTCGAGGCACAGCAGCAGGTTCCAGGTGGCGTCGGCGCCGTCGGTGAGCCGCGGGTCGGCCAGGGTGCGCTCGGCCAGGCGCAGCACGGTGGCACCGCCCACGGGTTCGTTGGCATGCGGACCGGCGACGACCAGGGTCTGACGGCTGCCGTGGCCGACGGAGAGCAGCCACATGGGGGTGCCGGCGCGGGAGGTGCCCACCCGGCGCAGCCGGGCGTCACGGGGGTGGCGGGCGACGAGGGCGGCGGCCCGGGCGCTCAGTTCGCCGACGGTCGGATAGCGCAGGAGAGGCGGCAGGGCACACCTCCCCTGTGGGTGCCGTCGTTTCACCAGCTGTAGATGGCGTACGCACAGTGAGTCACGACTTCGGGGGTACGTCAACACCGTGCACAGCACAGGGATTTCAGCCACCCTGGCCGGACGGGCTTTCGGTAATGCCCAGGCCGGAGCTGAGGCATGGCTCCGTTTCCGGTCAGCCGGAACACAGCCGGAACACAGCCGGACGGCGGCCGGGCCCTCAGCCGGACGGCAGCAGGACCGCAGCCGGACCTTCAGCCGGACGGCGGCCGGACCCTCAGCCGGCCGACAGCCGGAACGTCATCCGGCCGAAGCCCACCTGGTCGCCCTCCCGGACGACGGCCGCGCCGACGACACGCCGTCCGTTCACCGTCGTGCCGTTGGTGGAACCGAGGTCGCGCAGGACCCACATGCCGCCCTGGTCACGGAGTTCGGCGTGCACGCGGGAGACGGTCTCGTGGTTGAGGCGCAGTCCGCTGGCGGGGTCGCGGCCTATCCGCAGCGGATGGCCGTGCGACGGGTGGGGCAGTTGCAGCTTGGGCAGCCGCTCGGCCTGCCAGGCCCGGCGCAGCCGCACGGAGAATCCGGAGACGGCCTCGACGGTGCCGAACACCAGGCGCGCGAGACGGCTCTCCGTGCGCAGGTCGGCGGTGAGCGCGGCGAGTTCGTCCGGGCGGCGGGCGGCGAGCGCCAGGTCCATGCGGCGGACGAACGTGTCGTGGGACAGCCGGCCCATGGCGACGCCGTCGCGGAGCACCTTCAGCACCCGGTCGCGCTCCGCGTCGGAGAGCCGCGCGGGGGACGTGTTGAACTCGAAGGACGACGTCACTGGGTGATTGTCGGGCAGCGCGGCCGGGCTGTCCAGAAAACGGGAAATCAGCCGCCACCCGCGCGTAGCCGGTGAGACCCGCCGCAAATGGGTGGATGCGCCAGCGGATTGATCTCGTTTGCCGCACCATGGACGGGCTACATCCCGGTGAGCAGACGAAGGGGAACCGTCCGTGCAGTTCGAGGTGTGGGCACCACAGGCCGGCCGAGTGACGCTCCGGTGCGACGACGTCACGCACGCGTTGGAGCGCGATCCGGAGCGGGCGGGGTGGTGGCGGGGCGAGGCCGAGGCGCGCGAGGGGTCCCGGTACGGCTTCGCCCTGGACGACGGGCCCGTGCTGCCCGATCCGCGCTCGCGGCGGCAGCCGGACGGCCCGGACGGGCTGAGCGCGGTCGTCGACCACGAGCGCTACGCCTGGCGCGCGGCGTGGCAGGGCCGGCCGCTGCCCGGCTCGGTGCTGTACGAGCTGCACGTGGGCACCTACACGCCCGAGGGCACCCTGGACGCGGCCGCCGGGCGGCTCGGCCACCTCGCCGAACTGGGCGTCACCCACGTGCAGCTGATGCCGCTGTGCCCCTTCCCGGGCACCCACGGCTGGGGCTACGAGGGTGTCTCGCTGTGGGCGGTGCACGAGCCGTACGGCGGGCCCGAGGCGCTGAAACGCTTCGTGGACCGGGCGCACGAACTCGGCCTGGGCGTGGTGCTCGACGTGGTGCACAACCACTTCGGCCCGTCCGGCAACTACCTGCCCGTCTTCGGCCCGTACCTCACCGACACCCACCACACACCCTGGGGCGCCGCGGTCAATCTGGACGCGCCCGGCTCGGACGAGGTGCGCGCGTACCTGATCGGCAGCGCGCTGGCGTGGCTGCGCGACTACCGGATCGACGGGCTGCGCCTGGACGCGGTGCACGCGCTGGTGGACACCCGCGCGCTGCACTTCCTGGAGGAGCTGTCCACGGCCGTGGACGCCCTGGCCGCGGAGACGGGGCGGCCGCTGTTCCTGGTCGCCGAATCGGACCTGAACGACCCGCGGCTCATCACCTCCCGCACCGAGGGCGGCCTCGGGCTGCACGCGCAATGGAACGACGACTTCCACCACGCCCTGCACACCACCCTGACCGGCGAGTCGCAGGGCTACTACGCCGACTTCGCGCGTGCTTCGCTCGGCGGGCTCGCCAAGACCCTCACCGGCGGCTGGTTCCACGACGGGTCGTTCTCCAGCTTCCGGGGGCGCCACCACGGGCGTCCGCTGGACCGTACGCGGGTGGCCGGGCACCGGCTGCTCGGCTACGGCCAGACCCACGACCAGGTCGGCAACCGGGCTCAGGGGGACCGGCTTTCGGCCCTCGTCTCCCCCGGGCTGGTCGCCTGCGCGGCCACGCTGATCCTGACGGCGCCCTTCACGCCGATGCTGTTCATGGGCGAGGAGTGGGCGGCGGGAACGCCCTGGCAGTTCTTCACCGACCACACCGATCCGGAGCTGGCCGACGCCGTACGGCGGGGCAGGCGGCGGGAGTTCGCCGCGCACGGCTGGAAGGAGGAGGACGTGCCCGACCCGCAGGATCCGGCGACCCGGGATCGCTCCTGCCTCGACTGGTCCGAGCCGGAGCGCGAGCCCCACGCACGCGTGCTGGCCTGGTACCGGCAGCTCATCGCCCTGCGCCACGGGCAGCCGGACCTGACCGATCCCGACCTCGCCGACACCAGGGTGGCCTACGACGAGGAGCTCCGCTGGATCGCCTTCCGGCGCGGGGACGTCCTCGTCGCGGTGAACCTGGCCTCCGAGCCGGCCGTCCTGCCGCTCGGTGTGCCCCACGCTCGCGTGCTGGCGGCGTGGGAGCCGGTGGAGACGCCCGGAGCGGACGGTGCGGTGCGGCTGCCCGGGGAGTCGGCCGTGGTGCTGGCCCAGGACTGAGCCGGGCGGGGTGAGCCCGCTGTCGCGGCCTGCGCCCGGAGGAGGGGCGTGAGGAGCGCCGGCCGCTCGATGCGGGGTGCTCCTCACCCCCGTGCAGATGTGCTTGGTGCCGCCCGGGCCGCTACAGGGCGTCGTCCGTGTCCCCCAGGTCCGTCACCCGTTCCAGCAGGATCGGCTCCCAGGCGCGGCGCAGCCGGGTCCGCAGGAGGGTGGCGTCCTTGCCGGTGAGGTCCTCGGCGAGGCGGACGACGGTGTCGCAGCGGGCGAGCCACAGGCCGCGCAGACAGGGGCGGGCGCCGTAGCCGGCGAGGGTGGCGGCGCGTACGGCGGCGGGCGATCCGACCGAGAGCGCGAGGCCCGCGATGTCCTCGGCCGGGTCACCGACGACTGCGCCGGCCCAGCCGAGGACGCCGCGCACCCGGCCGTCGGCGCTGACCACGAGGTGGCTGCCGGTGAGGGCGTGGTGGGTGAGGACGGCCGAGCCGGGCTGGGCGGCGAGCTGGGACGCGGCGGGCGGGGTGAGTTGGTTCAGGCGTGCGGCGTCGAACTCGTCGGCCGCGGCCAGGCGCTCGGCGGCGCGCACGGCGGACCGGCGCAGCGCCTCCAGGGAGCGGGGCGCGGCGCGCGGCAGGCCGAGCGTCTCGGCCTGCCGGACCGGCACCTCGCGCAGGCCCGTCAGGAGCGCGGCGAGATCGGCCTCGCCGACGGCGGACACGTCGTGCTCCTCCCCCGAGCCGCCGGGCACCTTGGTGTCCAGCGTGTAGCCGAGTCCGGGAGCCCACTCACCCTGTGCGACGCTCACGGGCACCGCCGTGGGGAGGTGCGGACGGACGAGGTCGCGCAGTCGCAGTTCGCGCCGCTGACGCAGGGTGGCCTCACGGTCGGGGGCAAGGCGCAGCACGTGGCGGGAGCCGACCCACCAGGTGACGGGCTCGGCGTCCTCGGTGGCGGGCCGGACGTCGGGGCCGCCCCGGCCGTCTCCGGTGTCCTTGGCTTCCTTGCCGTCCTTGGTGTCCTTGAGCAGGGACAGGACCAGCCGGCGGACGGTGTCCGCGGTGGGTGTGGGTACCTGGGTCATGGTCGCGCCGTTGCCGTTCGGGAGGCGTGCTGGGGACATCGGGGCCTCACTCCACTATGACCAGCTCACGCGTGGTGGTGTTCAGGCGCCGCCCGCCGTCCTCGGTGACGGTCACGATGTCCTCGATGCGGACTCCGAACCGGCCGGGCAGGTAGACGCCGGGTTCCACGGAGAAGCACATGCCGGGCACGAGGGGCCGCTCCTCGCCCTCGATCATGTAGGGCGGCTCATGGGTGGTGACGCCGATGCCGTGGCCGGTGCGGTGGATGAAGTACTCGCCGTAACCGGCGTCGGCGATGACCCGGCGGGCGGCCCGGTCCACGTCCTGGCAGGCGGCGCCGGGCCGCACCGCGCGGAAGCCGGCCTCCTGGGCCTCGCGCACGATGTCGTGGACGCGGCGTTCCTCGTCGGTGGGCTCGCCGACGTGGACCGTGCGGGAGGTGTCGGATCCGTAGCCGTCCCGCAGGCCGCCGAAGTCGAGGACGACCATGTCGCCGCGGGCGATCACGCGCTCGCCCGCCTCGTGGTGCGGGTCGGCGCCGTTCGGGCCGGAGGCGACGATGGTGAAGTCGACCTGCTCGTGTCCGTGGCCGCGGAGCAGCCGGTCGAGGTCCGCGGCCACCTCGGACTCCCGGCGCCCGGCGAAGGGGACGTTCCGGATCTCCTCGAACGTCGCGTCGGCGGCGGCACCCGCGGCGGCCATGAGGTCCAGCTCGGCCGCGTCCTTGACGGCGCGCAGCATCGGCAGGGCCTCGGTGAGCGAGGCGTAGGAGCTGCCGGGCAGGGCCTGCTGGAGGGCCAGCAGGTGCAGGGCCCAGGCGTTGTCGCTGATGCCGAACCGGCCGGAGGAGTCGAGGAGGGCGGCGGTGGCGGCGTAGGGGTCCTTGCCGTCGGTCCAGTCGCGCAGGGTCAGGGCGGCCGCGCCGGCCGCCCTGTGCGCGTCCGGGGTCTCCAGTGCGGGGACGACGAGGACGGGGTCCTGCCCGGCGGTGAGGACCAGCAGGGTGAGCCGCTCGGTGACCGCCGGGGGCGTGTAGCCGGTGAGCCACACCAGGTCAGGGCCCGGAGCCACCAGCAGACCGGCGAGACCGGCCTCGGCGGCCGCCCGCGCGGCGCGCTCCATGCGGGCCCGGTAGTCGTCGGCGGTGAAGGTGGCGGCCGTGCTTCCGGTCATCCGGGCCTCCCATGACGGACGAAGGGGCTACGGGCAGCATCCTGCCCGGCCGGAGGGGGTGGCGCGAGCCGTCTGCGGGCATTCACTCGGGCAACCTGTCCGACAGTGCAGAGCCGCTCAGGCGCCCGGGCTCATGCGGGGCGCCGATTTTCACCATGAGGGACCGGGCGGGGGACGTTCCCGGAGTTCCGGGCCGTGCCGTGCGGGCGGGCGTCACGCGGCGACGGCCGGTACGAGGGTCAGCTGCTCGTAGCCGCCGCTGTGATGGCGGACCGTCAGCCTGACCTCGGAGCCCGGGCGGGTGCGGGCGACGGCCCGGACCAGATCGGCGGCCGTGTCGATCCGGGTCGTGCCGAAGGCGAGGAGGACGTCGCCGCGCACCAGACCGGCGGCCTGGGCCGGCCCGGGGACGTGCAGCCCCACGACCACGGCGCCCGGCTTCCTGGCGTCCATGACCTGCACCCCGAGGGTCGCGGCGGAGGGCACGGAGGGGGCGGCGGAGGGTGAGGGGCCGGGCAGCGATGCCGAGTGCCATCCCCGCGGGTCGAAGCGTCCGCCCTTGCCGAGCACCGTGGCACCCATCGCCCCGAGGCCGATCCCGGACAGCACCAGGACCGCGCCGGTGCATCCGGCGAGCAGCACGTTGAGGAGCCGTCTCCCCCGTCGCCGGGCGGCGTGCGGGCGGGGCCGTGACGGCCCGGTTCCCGTCGCCGGGGCGGCCCCGTCGGGCTCCTGCCCCGGCATCGGCTTGGGTCGCAGCGCGGTCTGTTCCATGGCTCGCCTCCGGATGGTGCCGATCGCCTCCGGCGGATCCCGGATCGATCACGGCAGGTGCTCTACCCGGCACATCGGCGGCCGACGAGCCACGAACGAGTGAGACTGACCGGGGCCCGGGCGGTCCGGAGGGGCCCGGACACGGGCACGGCTCGTACCACGCCGGTCACCGGGCGCGGTACGAGCCGTGGAATGGGCGGGCCGGTCAGCGAAGGGCGGGGACGGGCGCGGCGGGCGGCCGGTCCGGGAGGAAGCCGTGGGCCCGGCGGGACAGCCACGCGTCCTTGTAGCGGTCCACCTCGCGATGCCAGTGCAGGATGCCGGACAGCCAGTTCCGCAGGTCCGCCACATACCTCCCCATCGCCGCGCGCGCCTCGCCCGTGAGCCGGAAGTCGTCGTAGAGGATGGGCAGTTCATGCTCGACGACGTGCTCGAACTGGCGCATGCGCCGGCTCATCAGGTCGTGCACGATGCCGAGCCCGGTCGGGTAGTCGCAGCCGAAGAAGGTCTGCACGACGAGGATCGCGTTGTGGATCTCGCCCTCGTACTCGATCTCCTTCTGGTACGAGAAGACGTCGTTGAGGAGGCACGCGAAGTCCATCGCGGCGTTCTCCAGGGAGCGGACCGGTCCGCTGCGGTAGACCTCGGGCGGGACGGCCGGGCCGTGTCCCATCCGGCACAGGCTCAGGGTCAGCTCGGAGCCGAAGGTCGCCCGGCGCATCTCCAGGTAGTCGACCGGGTCGGGCACGCGGTTGTGGAGCTGGTTGGACAGCTCCCACACCCAGCTCTCGGTCATGGCGTCGACCGCGGCCTTGAACGTGCGCCGCGCGTCGGGCGTCATGTCCGCGGTGGTCCGCACCCACAGGTCGGCCAGGCCGCGTTCCATGGCGTTGGCCGGGGGCGGTGGCTCCGCGCCGTCGAGCGGCATGCAGGCGGACAGCCGGGCCGTGGTCAGCCGGGCGGCGGCGAGGTCGCGGCGGTGGCCGTGGACCAGTGGGTAGTAGTCGTCGCCGTAGGTGCCCCAGGCGAGCCACTGCGCGCTGAGGTCGAGGGCCTCGCGCGTGGCGTCCGGGTCGAGGCCGGCCGAGCAGAGCGCGAGGTCGTGGGCGCGGAGCTTGTCCTCGTCCCAGACGCCCTCGGCGAGGATGCCCATGCGCTCCACCCAGTGGCGCAGGCTCCGGCGGGCGTGGTCCAGGTGCGGGCTCAGCTCCAGCGGGAACGGCATGCGGATGTCGGGGATCCGCGACGGCCCGACCTTCTGGTACGGCACGTGCGTGTACGAGCGCAGCCGACGTTCGGCACCGGCCGACGCGAGCAGGGCGCGGACGTCGGCGGCGGAGGTGCCGATGCCGGAGCATCCCGGCCACGGACCGTCACCGCGCACCGCGTTCTCGTTCATGTAGCGGCTGGAGCGCAGATGCCACTCGTGGCCCCCGGACTGCCAGTCCTGCAACCCCTTCGTGTAGGCGGCCACCGCAGCGAGTTCGTCCGGCCGGAGGCCCTTCTCCAGGGCCAGGGCGGGCACTTCGGTGAACGCGGTGTGCTCGAACTGGTGGAGGCGGGAGGTGAGGACGTCGTTGACGGTGTCGGCGGCCTCCTGGGTGGTGCAGCCGAAGAAGGTCTCCAGGACGAGCACGCCGTTGCTGTTCTCGCCCTCGTCCTCGACCTCGCGCTGGTAGGAGAACAGGTCGTTGCGCAGGTGCACGGCGTCGGAGAACGTCTCCATCAGCACCCTCAGCGGCCTGGACCCGGCCACGGCGGCGGGGACTTCGGCGGTCGCGTACTCCACGAGCCCCGCCGACCAGGGGGCGCCGCCGACCTTGCGGCGCATCTCGATGTACTCGACAGGGTTGGCGATCCGGCCCTCGTTGATGTTGGACAGCTCCCACATCGACTCGTTGAGGAGGTGCTCGGTGGCCACGGCGAAGCGGCGGCGCCAGGCCTCGGACATCTTCGGCACCGTGCGGGCCCACAGGTCGGCGAGGCCCGCCTCGACCGGGTTCCGCGGTTCCGGCACGGGAGCGAACAGGTCCTGCGGCATGAACAGCGGCAGCCGGTCCAGGTGTGCCTTGCCGGCGGTGCGGTCCTGGCTGCGTTTGTACTTCTCCAGGAAGTGGTCGTCGAAGAAGAAGACCCACACGTACCAGTCGGTGATGAGGGAGAGGGCAGGGCCGTCGCAGTCGGGGTGGGTGTAGGCGCAGAGCAGGCCGTAGTCGTGCGCGTCGAGGTCGGCCTGCTCCCAGACGCCGGATCCCTCCAGCATGCCCATCCCGCGCGCCCACTGTGTCGAATGCGCCCTGGCCTCGTCGACGTGCGGGTTCAGCCGCGCGGGATGCGGCAGATAGAAGTGCGGGAGTTCGAACGGCTGCGTCATGGCCGGGCCCTACCCGGTGCCCCGCGACGGCATCCGCCGAGTCGCACATGATCACACCATCGCGTGAATCAGGGGGCGTCCCGCACCTGGACCAGCGCGTGCGTGCCACTGGTGCGCCAGCGCTGCTCCTCCGCCGCGACCAGGGCGGCCTCGGTGTGCGCGTCGAGGCCGGTGATCACGTCGGACTTCAGGGTGCGCAGGGCGGCGACGGGGCAGGGGAAGCAGGTGGCCACGTCGGCGAACGGCGTGGTCGGCTCCCAGAGCCGGTCGCCCACCAGGCGACGGTAGTTGAGGTCGCCCTTGACGATCGTGAGGGTGGCCGCGGCGAAGTCGGCACGCAGGTCGCCGGGCATCTCCGCGTACGGCAGCGGGGCGCTGGAGAAGGGGTGGGCGCGCAGGGTGAGCCGCCCGTCGCCCAGGGCGGACCAGAGGTTCCGCCCGTACGCGGCGGCTGCTCCCCCGGACCCGGTCAGCCGGCGCAGTGCGTCGACGACGTCGGCGGTGGTGGCGTCGGAGACGTAGTAGGGGTACGGCTTGACGTGCAGGACCGCCTGTCCGATGCGGCCGCTTCCCAGGAGGTGGGCGATGAGCAGGAGATCGGGGACGAGTTCACGGCCCGCGTTGTCGGCGACCAGGTACAGCGTGGCCCCGTCGGCCTTGTCCAGCAGCGACCAGAGCCGGTCGCTGTCGTCGGCGACCAGCCCGGGCACGGCGTCCGCGGCCCGCGCGCCCTCGGCGGAGAGGCGGAAGCCGAGGTCGGCGCGGTTGCCCCACAGGGAGCCGTGCAGCAGGGCCTGGGCCTGCTCGGCGGCGGGGCGGCCGGCGAGGTCGTCGAGCGCGGCGAGTTCCTCGTCGGTCTCGGCGGAGTCGAGTTCGGCGAGTTTGAAGGGGCGGAACGGGTCGACGCCCTGCCACGGTCCGGGGCCGAAGTAGCCGACGGCCTGGAGCAGTCGGCGGTAGAACCAGCTCTCGGACCAGAGCCACGGCACGTCGAACCAGGAGCGGCCGGTGTACTCGCCGAGCCCCCAGGCCTCCCAGTGGTCCCGGTCGTGCGCGTCGGCGGGGAGGGGCTCGATCACGCCCCCGGTGCAGTTGGCGAGCAGGTCGTCGAGTGCGCGGTGCTGCGGGGGTTCGTACGGGATGGCCTCGCGGACCTGCCGGATGATGGCGGGGTGCCGCTCGGCCAGCACGCTGTGAGGGAAGGAGCCCGGCTGGTTGCCGAGGAGCAGGGGTGCGGAGGGGGTGTCGGGCATGGGCCTCACGGTAACGCGCGGGTACGCCGCGGTGCCGCGTGTGCCCGCCGCACGGGTCCGGGCGCCGGGCCGGCCACGGTCACACCGGTGCGATCTCCCGCTCCAGACGGGCCGCCAGGCTCAGATAGCGGGCCCGGCGGGTCACCGGGACCAGGCCGCGGATGAGTATGTTCCACATCTCGGCCGTGCGGCGGGGCTGGCGCGCGACCGGCTCGCGCGAGCGGCCCACGACGCGGGTGCCGACGAAGAAGCAGACCAACGAGTGGGCCACGACGTCGATGTCGATGTCCGGGTGGACGTCGGACTCCTTGACCGCGCCGACGAGCCGGGCCGTGACGATGTCCAGCCACTCGGTGAAGGGGTGGCTCAAGGGCGGCTTGGGCCGGATCCCTCCCGTGGCGAGCCGCAGCCCCGCCCGCAGCACCGGGTCCTCGACGGACATGCGGGTGATGCCGAACGTGAGGCGCATCAGCGCCTCCAGGGAGGTGTGGCCGCGGTTGTCCGTCTCCGTCGCCAGCCGACGGGCGGTGTGCGACTGAAGTTCGAGGATCGCGTGGGCGAGATCCTCCTTCGCCGCGAAGTGGAAGTACAGGGCGCCCTTGGTGACGTGGGCGTGCTCCACGATGTCGCTGAGGCTGGTCGATTCGTAGCCGCGACGGTCGAACAGGTCAGCGGCGGCCGTGATGATCGTCGAGCGGGTCTGCTCGGCTCGCAACTGCCTCGCCATCGACTGAACTCTCCCGGGACGGAAATGAACGGGTCATGCCGTTTGTTTTTACCCCCCGTATACGATAACTCACCCTGAGACGGCGTCCATCACACCAGTGTGCCGGAGTGCGGGTGCACATCCGGCAAAACAAGCGCAACTGGTGAAAGAAAACAGCGCGTCCGGTATCTAACTGTGGGGGATTCGGGGCCAGACGTAAAGGCGGGCCGGCCGGTGCCCCATCCGCACCGGCCGGCCCGCCCGTTCGTGGCCTGCCTCGTTCAGCGTTCCCGAAGGAGGATCAGAAGGTCAGCTTCCAGCCGTTGAGGGTGCCCGTGTCCTGGGCGGCGGTGTCCTGGACGCGCAGCTTCCAGGTGCCGTTGGCCACCTCGCCGGCGGCGTTCACCGTGTAGGTGGTGTTCACGTTGTCCGCGGAGTCCGACGCGGCGGCCTTCAGGCGGTACGCCGAACCGTCCGGCGCCACCAGGTCGATGACGAGGTCACCGCGGTAGGTGTGGGTGATGTCGACGCCGACCTGGAGGGCCGAGGGAGCGTTGCCGCTGCGGCCGGTGACACTGATCGGGGACTCGATCGCGGCGCCGTTGTCCGGGATGGCGACGGCGGTGGTGCTGGAGAACGTCGTGCCGGTGGACGTACCGCCCTTGACGGCCTGGACCGTCTTGGCGGCGTCCGCGAGGCCGGCGCCGCAGCCGCCGGAGCAGGTGCCCGGCAGGGCACGGGCGTTGGCCTTGATGGCCGACTCGATCTGCGCCGGGGTGAGGGCGGAGTTGGCCGACTTCATCAGGGCGGCGAGGCCCGCGACGTGCGGGGTGGCCATGCTGGTGCCCTGGTAGAAGGCGTAGTTCTCGCTCGACGGCGTCCTGGAGCCGGAGTTCAGCGTGGAGAGGATGCCGTTGGCGGTCGAGGTGCGGGTCTCACCGCCGGGGGCGGAGATGTCCACGACCGTGCCGTAGTTGGAGTACGAGGCACGGCTGCCTGCGCGGTTGGTCGCGGCGACGGTGATGACGTTGTTGCAGTTCGCCGGGGACGATGACGAGGCGTTGGTGTTCTCGTTGCCGGCCGCGACGACGACCGAGGTGCCGCGGTTCACGGCACCGTTGATGGCGCTCTGGGTGGCGCTGGAGCAGGCGCCGCCCCCGCCGAGGCTCATGTTGATGACCTTGGCGACGTTGGTGTTGGCGGGCACGCCCGAGACGGTGCCGCCGGACGCCCAGGTGATGGCGTCGATGATGTCGGAGTCGTAGCCGCCGCACTTGCCCAGCACGCGGACGGGGGAGATCTTCGCGCCGTAGGCGATACCGGCGACACCCTTGCCGTTGTTGGTGGCGGCGGCGATGGTGCCGGCCACGTGGGTGCCGTGCCAGGAGGAGGTGGAAGCCGGGATGCCCTGGCCGCACTCGTTGTCGTTGTACCAGTCGCCCGGGTCGGCCGGGTTGCTGTCACGGCCGTTGCCGTCGACGGAGACGGCGGTGTCGGAGATGAAGTCGTAGCCGCCGACGATGTTCGCGGCCAGGTCCGAGTGGGCGACGTAGCCGGTGTCGATGACGGCGACGGTCACGCCGCTGCCGGTGGTGGTGTCCCAGGCGGCGGGGACGTTCATGCCCGCGGTGGACTCGAACAGGTCCCACTGCTTGCTGTACTCGGTGTCGTTCGGTGTGACGGCCGTCGGCTTGTTCAGGCGGTCCGGGACCACGTAGGCGACCTGCGGGTCGGCCTGGTACGCGGCGACGACGTCGGAGACGGACGCCCGGGTGGGGTCGGAGCCCAGCTCGACGAGGGCGGCGCCGGTGCCGAGGCGACGCTGGAAGTCGACGTCCTCGCCGGTCTTGTCGGCCTTGGACGCGGCGTCGGCGGCCGCCGCCTTGTTGGACTTGGCCTCGCTCGCGCCGGACTTGTAGCCGACGATGAGGCGCTCGGCCTGGACACCCGGGGCGGCCTCGGTCTGCGCGGCGGGAACGGCGGCCGGGCGGGGAGCCGGCTCCTGGGCGACGGCGACCGAGGCGGGGGCGGCGGTCAGCAGGGCGGTGGAGACGACGGCGACGGATATCAGCTTCCGTCTGAGCTCTGGGGAGATACGCACGGTCGTTGCCTTTCGTGGCCGGACTCCGGGCTGGGCGGAGCGGCGGTGGAGTCGCTTCGTCCTCGAAGCGGAGGGGGGTCGTTCGAAAAGCGAAGAGCGACGCGATGGCCGGCCAGGCGTGTGGGGAGCGACCGTTCGGGGTTACCTGTGGGTCAGCTGTGGTCGAACGATAGGCAAAGGAAAGGTCAGCGGGATACGGGGGAAACCCTCGATCCACCTGCTGCCCGACCCTCGATGGCGGGCGGACGGAGGGCAGTTGACCGCCCAATGGCCCCTTTTGCAGCAGGTCGTGGCGCGATGAACGCGTCGGGCCGGTTTCCCGTACTGCACTACCGAACGTCGCCGCCCGGGCCGAGGAGAAGCAGACGGATGCCTCGTACGACCGCACACCGCACCGCACTCGCCGCGGCTCTGGTGACCCCGCTGCTGCTGCCGCTCGGGACGGCGGCTCCCGCCCGGGCGCACGGGGCGCCGACGGACCCGGTGAGCCGGGTGGTGGCGTGTTCCCCGCAGGGCGGTGACCGGGCGGGCACGGCGGCGTGCCGTGCGGCCGTCGCCGCGAACGGCGCGCCCTTCACGGCGTGGGACAACCTGCGGGTGGCGAACGTGAACGGCCGGGACCGCGCGGTGATCCCGGACGGGAAGCTGTGCAGCGGGGGCCTGCCCGCCTACCGGGGTCTCGACCTCCCCCGCGCCGACTGGCCGTCGACCCGGACGGCGCCCGGAGCGACGCTGACGATGCGGTACGTCTCGACGATCCCGCACACCGGTACGTTCCGGATGTATCTGACGAAGCCCGGCTACGACCCGGCCGGGCCGCTGTCCTGGTCCGACCTGCCCCGGAAGCCGTTCGCCGAGGTGACGGACCCGGCCCTGCGGGACGGCGCGTACCGCTTCGAGGCGACTCTGCCCTCCGACCGGGCCGGGCGGCATGTGCTGTACACGGTCTGGCAGAACAGCAGCACGCCGGACACCTACTACGCGTGCTCCGACGTGGTGTTCCCGGAGAAGGAGAAGGAGAGGGAGCCTCGGAAGGAGGAGGCGGGCGCCGAACGGAAGACGCGGGAGCCGGCGACGAAGGAGCCCGGGCAGAAGCGGCAGCCGGAGAAGGCGGAGCCGGTGGCGAGCCCCGCCGTGGACTCCCCCGGCCCGCAGCCCCGGGGCGACCACACGCCACTGGCCACCTCGTCCGGACCGTCCTCCGGCCCGTCCGCGCCCGTGCTGGCGGGCGGCGCCGCGGCGGTGCTGCTGCTCACCGGCGGCGCCGCCCTGGCCGTACGGCTACGGCGACGCTGAACTACCGCTGTCTGCGCCTAGTTGACGACGACGGCGACGCCGCCCTTGGTCACCGGGGCGTACTTGGCGGTGAAGAAGGCGTTGCTGAAGCACAGCGACGAGCCGGACACCTTGGTGAACTGCTGGTTGGTGAAGGAGATGCTGTTGTCGGCGTTGCTCGCCGTGCCGGTCAGACCGGGGGCCTGGTAGACGCAGGTGATGGTGCCGAGCAGGGTGCGCAGCTTGACCGTGGACTGGACCGCCGAGCCCGCGGCCGGGGCCACGGAGACGGTGCCGTCGGAGGACACGCTGGTGGTGTAGGGCAGGTTGTCGACGGTGATGCCGCTGACGCCGAGCACCCCGACGACGTTGGTGGAACAGCCGGTGGTGTCGAAGCTGTGCGAGGTCAGGGACTCGGTGGCGGTGCCGGGGGCGGCGGGGTTGTCGGTGACGGCGGCGGAGAACGCCGACTTGGTGCAGGAGATGCCGCTGGTGCCGGTCGCGCTGGAGTAGAACGTGGCGGCGGTGCCGCTCGCCAGGGAGGCGTCGAGGACGTCGCCGACCGCGACCGCGGCTCCGTCGGCGGTGGTCAGGACGGGGGTGTCGGCCGCGGAGGCGGGGGCGGCGAGGCCCAGGGCGGCGACGGCGGCGGTGAGGGTGAGGAGGGTGCGCGTACGCATGGGGTGTACCTCTTTCCATAGCGGAGGTGCGGGTGGGGGGTGCGCCGGACGTCCGCCGTTGCGGGCCCGTCACGCCTTCTCCGTACGTGACGGGCCGGCAACGGCAGGCCGGTCACCGGCCGGAGGTCCACACGGGAAGGGACCTCCGGCCGGGCCGGGCGGGGGGTGGCTGGCGGCGCGGCTCCAGAAGCCGTGCCGTTGCTGGGGGGCTCGGGCGATGGAAAGCCCGTGCGGACGCACCGGGCGACGAGATGCCCTGACGGGCGCGAGCGGGTCCGGGACACGCGGACGTGCCGCGTGGCGGATCCGGCGCCACGGATCCGGTGGGACGAGGAGAGTTGTAGACCGGCCTCTCCGGCAACGTCAAGACATTGCAAGGGAGTTGTGCACGCCGTGAGCGTTTCGGAAAACCGGCGACTCACCCACGGCACACCATCGCCACTCTTTGTTCACACTTCCCTTGACCCTTCATGTAACCCCCGGTAACTTCCTCGACGGCTACTGCGGCGTAACGAGAAAGCCCTTGCAACCACCGGGAGTTGCGGGAGCCGTGCGTACGCGGTCGGTGTCCGCGCCAGGGCAACGTGCCACCGAAGTCCGATCCGCACCGACATGCACCTGGAGCACACATGACCTCCTCCGCCGAGCACACCCCCGAAAGACCGGACGGCGCCGCCGCCCCGGACGTCGGCGACGCTCCCGCGCGTCGCGGGCGGGTCCGGGCACGCCGGGCCGCGGTAATGGCGGTGCCGGCCACGCTGGCCGCCGCGGGACTCGCGGTCCTGACCGCCGAAGGCGCCCTGGGCGTGCAGTTCGCCATCTCCGGCATGCCCTTCACGGTCACCGCGACCGAACTGGACGGCACCGGCTTCGCACAGTTCGGCGGTCTGGACGAGATGGCCGAGGGCAGCCCCAACGCGGGCGAGACCGGCGGTCAGGTACTGGTCGTCACGTCCGTGATCAAGAACGCGACGCTCACCAAGCTCTGCCAGAGCGTGGACCTCGGCGGCACGAACCTGGTCATCAGGGCGGGCGAGGGCTCGCAGAAGGTGCGCGCCAGCGATCTGACGACCGACTCGACCGAGCTGTCCGGCGACGCGGCCTTCACCAACATCGAGATCGGCAACGACGCCAGCACCCTGAACAAGGCGGGCCCGAAGGGCCGCGGGCCGATCGGCGTGTTCAGCCAGCAGTCCGACACGGTGCACATCGCCAACCTGCGGCAGACCAACTACGCGACGACGGCCGGTGTGTTCAAGCTGCCGGGCCTGAAGCTGGGCTTCAGCGGATCGGGTTGCTGATGCCGCGCGGCCCGCGTGAGGGAGTCCGGCCCGCCTTCCGGCAGTGGCGGGCCGGCCGGCCGTTCTGGGGCGGGCTGCTGCTCGCCCTGGGCGGGGCGGAGGTCCTGCTCACCCTGAAGGCGTCGCTGGACGTCATCCTGCACGTCGGTATGCAGGGCGTGGCCGGCTATCTGCTCCCGGTGGTGATGCTGCTGTGCGGCGTGCTGATCCTCTTCAACCCCACCCAGCGTCTGTTCTACTCGGTCATCGGCGTCCTGGTCTCCCTGGCCACCTGGATGACCTCCAACCTGGGCGGCTTCTTCGTCGGCCTGCTCCTGGGCGTGACCGGCAGCTGCCTCGCCTTCGGCTGGCTCCCGGACCAGGAACCCCGCGTCAGCCGCAGACAGCGCCGGAAGCAGGCCCGGGCGGCCGAGACCGTGGCCCCGGCGCCGGCGCGGCAGGCCTGAGGAGTTCCCCTCGGCCGATCCGAAGGACGGCCGGCCCTTGGCCGTTTCCGCAAAGTCCCGCCTGCCCCGCGGGCGGACGACGGGACTTTGCGGACACGACCTAGCCGGGGTCGACCGGCGCGGTGGACCGGTTCCGCTCGCCGGGTGCCGCGCCCGAACCGCTCTCCTCCTTCAGCGCCTTGGCCTCGCTCTTGAGGATCCGCATCGAGCGGCCCAGCGATCGCGCCGTGTCCGGCAGCTTCTTCGAGCCGAACAGGACGATCACGACGATCGCCACGATCAGCAGATGCCAGGGCTCCAGTCCGTTGCGCAGCACGTCATGCCCTCCCTCTCGCCAATAGTTGCTACATTGCGCAACTGTACAACCCCCGGGCGAGAGGCAAGCAGACGCCGATGACGGTCACCAGCAATCGGAGGACGGACCCGCCGCGGCGCCGGAGCGGGGGCGCCGCCCACAGCAACCGGGGCGCCCCGCGCGATCGCAGGCGCCGGCGCGGCCGCCGCCGCGGCATACGCACCGCCCTCCTGGTCACCCTGGCCCTGCTCGTGCTCGCCGTGGGCGGCGCCGGCTGGCTGTACCTCGAGCTGGACGGCGACATCAGCACGTTCGACTCCGGCGGCCTGTCCGACAACCGCCCCGACGCCGGCTCCTCGAAGGGCGAGAACGTCCTGGTCATCGGGTCCGACACCCGAACCGGCGGCAACGACGCGCTGGGCGGCGGCGACAAGGACGACGTCGGCCGCTCGGACACCGCCTTCCTGCTGCACGTCTACGCCGACCACCGGCACGCGATCGCCGTCTCCATCCCCCGCGACACACTGGTCACCGTCCCGCCCTGCAAACTCCCCGACGGCACGTGGACCAAGGCCCAGCCGGACACGATGTTCAACGCGGCCTACTCGGTCGGCCAGACGCCGAAGGGCAACCCGGCCTGCACCCAGAACACCGTCGAGCAGCTCACCGGGCTGCGCGTCGACCACACCGTCGTCGTCGACTTCAAGGGCTTCGCGGACCTGACGGAGGTGGTGGGCGGGGTGAAGGTGTGCCTGCCGCAGGACGTCTACGAGAACGACCTCGATCCGCATCTCACCGCCCCGGGCAAGCTGCTCTTCCGCAAGGGGGAGCAGACCGTGGCGGGGCAGAAGGCACTGGACTACGTCCGGATCCGGCACGGCATCGGGGACGGCTCCGACATCGGCCGGATCAAGCGCCAGCAGGCCTTCGTGGCAAGCCTGCTCAAGGAGGTCAAGAGCAAGGGCCTCACCCCCACGAGGCTGTTGCCGCTGGCCGACGCCGCGACGAAGTCGCTCACCGTCGACCCCGGCCTCGGCTCAGCCGACAAGCTGATCTCCTTCGCGATGTCCCTGAAGGACATCGACCTGCACAACACCAAGTTCGTCACCGTGCCCTGGCGTTACCAGGGGTCGCGGGTGGCGATGGTCCAGCCGGACGCGGACGCCCTGTGGGCCGCACTCCGGTCCGACCGCACGATCGACGGCGAGAACGCCGGCGGCACGAAGACCGGAGCCGGTTCCGGTGCCACCGCCTCCCCCACGCCGGTCTCCGGTGCGGGCATCGACGTCGCCGTCTACAACGGCACCGCCGTTCCCGGCCTGGCCGCCCGCGCCGCCGCCGAACTCACCGGTGACGGCTTCACCGTCACGGACACGGCGACGGCGGCCGGCCAGGACCACACCATCACGCTGGTCGAGTACGGGCCGGGCCTGGAGGACCGGGCCAGGACCGTCGCGCGGGCCTTCCCCGGGGCCGAGCTGCGGTCCGTGACGGGCAGTGGGATCAGTGTCGTCCTCGGGCGGTCCTACGCCGACAGCCCGGCGGCGGGCGCATCCGCCTCTCCTGCCCCCTCGGCGGTGCCGTCCGAGGTGGCCGACGGGGCCCGCTCCGCGGACGACAACCCCTGCTCGAACCTCACCTACGGCTGACGGGCCGGTGCCGGGCCCGGACCGCCGCCAGGGCCAGCGCGTACAGGCCGAGGACGACGGCGGGCAGCAGGCAGTACACGGCGGGCAGGGCCGTCATGCCGAGGGCCGATCCGAGGGGGCTCGGCGGGAGCAGCACGCCGACGGCGGCGAGACCGGCCGCCGCCAGGCCGACCGGGCCCGGCACACGGCCCGGTCCGCCGCCCCGGCCGGTGCGCAGGAGCAGCATGACCACGGCCTGGGTGAGCAGGTTCTCGGTGAACCAGGCGGAGTGGAACACGGCCTCGTCGTCCACGGCGGCGTCCGGGCCGTGCAGCGCCAGCGCGAGGACGGCGAAGGTGGCGAGGTCGGCCAGCGCGTTGAGCATCCCGAAACCGACCGCGAAGCGGAGGAACGAGCGCGGTCTCAGCACCGCCGGGCCACGCAGGGCGGCCGCGCCGGGACGGTCGTGGGCGAACGCCAGCTGGGCGGCGTCGAAGCACAGGTTCTGCGCGAGCACCTGGGCCGGGAGCATCGGCAGGAAGGGCAGGAGCAGCCCGGCGGCGAGCATGGCGACGACGTTGCCGAGGTTCGAGGAGAGCGTGACGCGCAGGTACGAGGCGATGTTGCCGCTCGCGTGCCGGCCGGCCGTGACCGCGTGGCCGATCGCCGTGAGGTCCTTGTCGGCGAGCACGACGTCGGCGCTCTCCCGTGCCACGCCGACGGCGGAGCGGGGCGCGATGCCGACGTCGGCCGCGCGCAGCGCGGCCACGTCGTTCACGCCGTCGCCGAGGAAGCCGACGGTGTGCCCGGCGGCCCGCAGGGCCGTGACGAGGCGGGCCTTGTCCTGCGGGGTGCAGCGGGCGACGACGGTCGCACCGCCGGGTCCGTCGGGGAGGTGTGCCGCGGTCCGTACGTCGCCGGGGTCCAGGCCCAGGTCACGGCAGGCCCGGGCCGCCGTGGCGGGGTGGTCGCCGGTGAGGACCTTGACGGTGACGCCGCGTCCGGCCAGTTCGCGCAGGGCTTCGGCGGCGGTGGGGGCGAGGGCGTCCCGGAAGGTCACCAGGCCCTGGAAGTCCAGGCCCCGGGGGTCGGCCGTACGGGCCCCGCGGTCGCCGGCGGGGCGGTCGGCCGTGGCGACGGCCAGCACCCTGAGTCCGGCGTCCGCCTGCCGGGCGGCGAGGGCGAGCAGCCGGTCGCGCTCGCCGGGTGCGGTGGCGCAGCGTTCCAGGACGGCTTCCGCCGCGCCGGTGACGACGACGGTGTGCCGCCCGAGGTCGCCCCGGACCACCGCCGCCGCCCACCGCCGTTCCGGGTCGAACGGCACGGCGTCCACCCCGTCGTACTCCTCGCCCACCGGCCCGCCCGCCTCCAGCAGGGCCTCGTCGAGGGCGTCGGGTGCGGGCAGTTCGGCGAGCTGGAGGGTCCACCAGGCGCCCACGGCGGCCCAGCGCAGCACCTCGGGGTCGTCCCGGCCGGCCGCGTCGAGGGCCCGTGCGACGACGGGGCGGTCCTGGGTGAGGGTGCCGGTCTTGTCGACGCACAGCACGTCGACCGCGCCGAGGTCGTGCAGGGCCGGCAGCCGTTTGACGATGACGGCATGCGCGCGGGCGAGGCGGGCGGTGCCGCGGGCCAGGCAGGTCGTGACGATCACCGGCAGCATCTCGGGTGTCAGCCCGACGGCGACCGCGACGGCGAACGGCAGGGTCTCCAGGCCGCGGTCGCGCAGGGTCGCGTTCGCCATCAGCACGAGCGGCGGCGTGAGCAGCATGAACCGGATCAGCACCCAGGAGATGCCGTGCACGGACCGGTCGAAGGCCCCGCCCTCCCGCGGCGCGGCCGGGGTCCGGTGGGCGGCGGCGAACCGTGTCGCGGCGCCGGTCGCGACCACGACGGCGGTGGCGCCGCCGGCGGCGACCGTACTGCCCTGGAAGCACAGCCGGCGTTCGTCGGGATCGTCCTCGTCGCCGGCCCGCTTCGCCACCGGCGCCGACTCCCCCGTCAACGCCCCCTGGTGCACCGTGAGTCCACGGGCCCGGAGCAGTCGTACGTCCGCCGGGACCAGGTCACCGGGGCCGAGCCGGAGCACGTCGCCGGGGACCAGTTCAGCGACGGGCACCTCCCGGGGTTCCGGCGGCTCGTCGGGTCCGGGACGCCGCAGCACCGTGGCGGTCCCGGCGACCAGTTCGCGCAGGGCCGTCAGGGACCGGTCGGCCCGGTGCTCCCCGCCGGCCCGGAGCGCGCAACTGACCGCCACCAGGGCGAGGATCACCACGGCGGTGCCCCACGAGGCGACGGCGGCGGACACCAGGCCGAGGCAGAGCAGTACGGCGGTGAAGGGATCGCGCAGGGCGCGTATGCAACGGCGGTGCCAGGGCGGGGTACGGCGGTCCGGCAGGGTGTTCTCGCCGCAGGCGGCCAGCCGCGACGCGGCCCGGGCCTCGGTCAGCCCCCGGGGGCCCGACTCCAGCCGCCGCAGCACCTCCAGGGTGGTGCCTCCGGCGGTCTCAGAGGCCATGGAGGCGGCGGCGCGCCGGTGCCGCGCGGTCCGAGAGCCGGTCCACCAGGAGGTGTACGACCTCGACGACGTCGGGGTCGTCGACGTAGTACACCTGCCGGCGTCCCTCGCGGCGGGAGCGCACGAGTCCGGCCAGCTTCAGCTTGGTGAGGTGCTGGCTGACCGCGGGCAGCGCGCCGCCGACCCGCTCGGCGAGGCCGGTCACGTCGCTCTCGCCGCCGGCCAGCGCCCAGACGATGTGCAGGCGGGCGGGCGAGGCCAGCAGGCCGAAGGCCTCGGCCGCCCGGGCGAGCACGTCCGCGGAGGGGTCCTCGAAGCCACCACCGGCTGCCGCCACCGTCACCCGCCCTTTCCGTCGCCTCCGTCGCCCTGCGCGCCGCCCCAGTCTAGGCGGGCCCTCCAGGCCACCGGAGCAAGCGGTTCCCTCCCCCGCGGGCCCGGGGTGGTGGAATCGCGCGCGGCGGCCGACTGCCCTCTGTGAGGATCAGTCGAGCATCGCAAGGCACGCGGAGGCGGCGGTGTTTCGCGGGGTCCCGGTCTGGCGGAACCCGGCGTCGGCCAGGTCCACAGCTGGTGTCCGAACCGCACGGACGGTACGGAAAGCGGAGGTGAGAGCAGCCGGGACGAGAACATCGCGCCGTACGGGACGGTGGCGCGCAAGCCGTAACCGGAATCCCGCCGTTCGACCGGTCGGACAGATCATCACGATGCGGCAGCATCACCTCACGGCATGTGGCCGCTCACTTGACGACCGGTGGTCACACACGGTTGGCTCCGGGCCAGCGAGAGTCATCAGGCCGGTGCACATCCAGCCGCCCCGCACGCACTCTCACCCTGCTCTTGCTCGGCTGCACAGCGAGGTCCGCCCCTCATGAACACTCCTCCCCCGCCGCACGCTCCCGTGAGACGCACCCGGGTCGCCGCCCTGGCGTCCGTCCTGTGTCTGCTGGTGTCCGGTTGCTCCGTCCTCGGCGCGGCCGACGACGGCACGGACGCGGCGGACGGAGCCGGCGGCGGGATGAAGGTCACCCTGGTGACACACGGCGGCAAGGGCGACGCCTTCTGGGACCTGGTCCGCAAGGGAGCCGAGGCGGCGGCCGCCAAGGACGGCATCGACCTGACGTACGTCAGCGACGCCGACCCGGCCGCGCAGGCCGATCTGGTGCGGGACGCCGTGCGCGCCAAGGCCGACGGCATCGCGGTGACCCTCGCCAAGCCGGCCGCGATGCGCGGCCCGGTCGCCCGGGCCAAGGCGGCCGGCATACCCGTCGTCGGGCTCAACTCCGGCATCGACGCCTGGCGGTCGACCGGGCTCCTGGAGTACTTCGGCCAGGACGAGTCCGTCGCGGGCCGGGCCGTCGGCGACAAGCTCGACGCCTACAAGGCCCGGCACGCCCTGTGCGTGGTGCACGAGCGGGGAAACGTCGCGCTGGAGGCACGCTGCGCCGGGGTGCGCAAGACCTTCCAGGGCGAGACCGACAACCTGTACGTGGACGGCAGCGACATGAACGCGGTCACCGCCACGATCGCGTCCCGGCTGCGCCAGGACTCCAGCATCGACGAGGTCGTCACCCTGGGCGCCCAGCACGGGCTCGGTGCCGTCAAGGCGGTGCGGCAGTCCGGCAGCCGGGCGAAGGTCGCCACCTTCGACCTCGACAAGGACCTCGTCAAGGCGGTCCGGGACGGCGAGGTGCAGTTCGCCGTGGACCAGCAGCCGTACCTCCAGGGCTACCTCGCGGTGGACGCCCTGTGGCTGTACCGGACCAACGGCAACGTCAGCGGTGGCGGGACGGCCCCGGTGCTCACCGGCCCCGCGTTCGTGACCAGGTCGAACGTGTCCGCCGTGGCGCGGTTCGCGGCCGCCGGGACCCGGTGACCGGACCCATCCTGTGATGGTGTCGCCAAAGATTCGTTCAGGCCCGGCCCGCAGGCCCACTTGTACGGATAACATCCTGCGCATCCCATGTGCCGTGCCCGGGACGGCACCACCCCCGCGCCCGTCCCCCACATCCCCCGACCGCTCCGCCTTCCCGTTCCCCACCCCCCGCTGATCGCCCTAGGACGACGATGTCTCGACGGACAGGTGCCCGGCGCCGCCTCGGTTCCATACGCCTCTCCCTGGTGCTCCTGGCCCTCGTGCCCAGCGTCACCCTCGCCGCCATGTGGGGCGTGACGACGATCCAGATGTTCTCGGAGGGCCTCAGGCTGCGCGACCAGACGGAGCTCAGCCGCTCGACCGGCGCCATGGGCACCGACGCGACGCTCGCGCTCCAGCGGGAACGCAGTCTGTCGGCCGCCTGGCTGGCCTCGCCGAAGGGCTCCCGGGCCGCGCTGGACGCGCAGCGCGAGGAGACCGACAAGGCGGTCGCCAAGCTGGTCGGGCAGGCGGACGCGATCGCGAAGGCACCCTCGCGCATATCCGACCGGCTGTACTCGGTGCTGGGCTCGGTGGGCAGCCTGGAGTACTACCGGGACCAGGTGGACGACCCGACCGACATCACCGCGCAGCAGGCGCTGGACCAGTACTCCTCGATCATCGACGACCAGATCCACGCCTTCCAGGAGCTGTCCCAGGTCGACGACGGCGACCTCACCTCTCAGGCGGGCCCGCTGGTCGGTCTCGAGCACGCGGCGGAGCTGGTCTCCCGCGAGGACGCGCAGCTGACCCTGGCGTGGCCCGCCGGGCATCTGGACGACACGACGTGGACGCAGTTCACGGAGCTGGTGAACACCCGGCGCTGGCTGGTCAAGGACCAGGTCGTGCCGCAGCTGACGGGCAGCGCCAAGGCGGAGACCGAGCGGATCCTGGCGAGCCGGGACTGGCAGACGCTGCAGTCCGTCGAGGACCAGGTGCTGGCGTCGCGCAACACGAGCACCGCCTCGGACCGGATCGCCCTGCCGGACGCGCAGCAGCGGTGGTCCGGTGCCATGGACACGCTGTCCGAGCAGTACGCGGGCCTCATCCAGCAGCAGACGACGGAGCTGCTCCGGCGCAGCGCCGACAAAGCGGACGCCCTGCTGCTCAAGGCGGCGCTGCTGAGCGCCGGCGGGCTGCTCGCGCTGCTGCTGTGCGTCGGCATGTCCTGGCGGATCACCCGGTCGCTGTCCCGGCGGCTGCGCGGCCTGCGCCGGGCCGCCGTCAGCCTCGCGCAGGAGCGGCTGCCCGACGTGGTGGCGCGGCTGGAGCGGGGCGAGACGGTCGACCCGGAGGCGGCGACGACCGAGCTGGACTACGGCCACGACGAACTCGGCCAGGTGGCCCGGGCGTTCAACACCGCCCAGCGCACGGCCGTGCACACCGCGGTCGAACTCGCCGACACCCGGCGCGGCTTCCAGAAGATCATCCTGGGCATTGCGCGGCAGAGCCAGAACCTGGTCAACCTCCAGCTGAGCAAGCTCGACACGCTGGAGCGCGAGCACACCGACCCCGACATCCTCAAGGGCCTGTACGAACTGGACTCCACCGCCAGCCAGTTGCGCCGCTACGAGGAGAACCTCGTCATCGTCAGCGGTGAGCGGCCCGGCCGCAGCTGGAGCGAGCCGGTCGCGCTGATGGACATCCTGCGCAGCGCGGTCGGGGAGGTCGCCGAGTACCAGCGGGTGGAGGTGCTCACGGAGGAGGAGGTGTACGTTGCGCCGCCCGCGGTGGCCGACGTCATCCATCTGCTGGCCGAGCTCATCGACAACGCGACCGCGTACTCCCCCGCCCCGGGCCCCGTCACGGTGCGGGCCCAGATGGTGGCCAAGGGTCTGGCCGTGGAGGTCGAGGACCGCGGACTCGGCATGTCGGAGGAGGACTACGCGTCCTTCAACGAACAGCTGGCGGTGCCGCCGCAGTTCGACGTGGTGGCGCTCGCCGACGACCTGCGCCTCGGCATGTTCGTGATCGGCCGCCTGGCCCACCGGCACGGCATCGCCGTCACCCTGCGCTCGTCGCCGTACGGCGGGACCACGGCGATCGTGCTGGTGCCGCACGAGATCGTGGTGCGGGAGGCCCCCGGTGTCGCCGTGAAGGACGGCGACGCCCCTGAGGACGAGAAGGTGGCGATGGGCGGACGGGATGCGACGGACGCCGAGCGGGGTGAGGCACCCCGGCCGGCCGAGGCGTCCCGGGGGGCGGAGCGCGCCGCCGCACCCGCCCCGGAGCCCCGGCCCCTCGTCGCGGCCCGCACCGCCTCCGCCGCCCCCGCACCGGCCCCCCGCGAGGTCGTCCCCCGGCGGGACGGTCTCGCCCCGCTCCCCCGCAGAGTGCCGCAGACCAGCCTGGTGGAGGAGTTGCGCGAGGAGTCCGTGCCCGCCGGTGACGACGGCTTCCTCGACGACTTCACCGCCGAGGCCGCCGCCTCCTCCCTGGCCGGTTTCCAGCGCGGCACGCTCCGGGCCCGTGACGACGACGCCGAGCCGCCCCACGACGAGGAGGCCGCCGCGGTACCCCGGCAGGCCGCCGCCGGTCCCGTCCCCTCGACTCCGCCCGCCGACCGCTGACGAAGGACACCGCAATGACACGCCCCATCCCCGCCACGCACACCCAGCTCGACCAGCTGCTGACCGGACTCGTGGAGCGGGTCGCCGACGTGAACCAGGCCGTGGTGCTGTCCGAGGACGGCCTGGTGGTCAGCAAGTCCACCGGATTCCTGCGCGACGACGCCGAGCGCCTCGCGGCGACCGCCTCCGGGCTGATGAGCCTCAGCAAGGGCGTCAGCATGGACTTCCGGGGCGGCCCGGTGCGCCAGGCCCTCATCGAGATGGCCAACAGCTACCTGATCCTGACCTCCGCCGGTCCCGGCGCGCATCTGGTCGTGCTGACCGGGCCGGGCGCGGACGTCGGGGTGGTGGCGTACCAGATGAACATGCTGGTGAAGAAGATCGGCGAGCACCTCAGCGCGGCACCGCGGGGCACGGCCGGACTCGTCGTCGATCCCGGCGTGTGAGGTGACCGTAGGTGATCCGGCGGGCCGGCTCGTCCGGCTGTTCGCTCTGACCGGCGGCCGGACCCGCCCCAGTCGCGCCGACTTCACGCTCATCTCGACGGTCACGGCGGTCGATCCGCCGCCCGTCACGGCGGCGCGGTGCCAGCCCGAGCACACCCGGATCCTGCGGCTGTGCGCCGAGCCGGTCGCCGTGGCGGAGCTGGCCGCCCGGCTCGACCTGCCGGTGAGCGTGGTCGTCATCCTGCTGTGCGACCTGCTGGAGGCGGGCCGGATCACCGTCCGCCCGCCGCGCCCCGTCTCCCGTACCACTCCGGACCTGGACCTGCTGCAGAAAGTGAGGGACGGCCTTGGCCGGCTCTGACCTTGCCACTGACGCGTCTTCGGCACCCGACACGGTCAAGATCCTCATCGCCGGGGGCTTCGGCGTCGGCAAGACCACCCTGGTCGGGTCGGTCAGCGAGATCGTCCCGTTGCGCACCGAGGAACCCCTGACCATGGCCGGTCTGGGCGTGGACGACCTGGACGGCATCGAGGAGAAGCGGGCCACCACCGTGGCCCTGGACTTCGGCCGGATCACCATCAGCCGGGAACTCGTGCTGTACCTGTTCGGCACGCCGGGGCAGCAGCGGTTCTGGTTCATGTGGAACGACCTGGCGCTCGGCGCGCTCGGGGCCGTGGTCCTGGTCGACGTGCGCAGACCCGAGTGCAGCTTCGCCGCGATCGACTTCTTCGAACGCCGCGGCATCCCGTTCGTCGTCGGCGTCAACGGCTTCCACGGCGAACACCCGTACCCGCCCGAGGACATCAGGGAGGCGCTCGCGGTGCCGGAGCACGTGCGGGTGCTGTTGTGCGACGCCCGGGACCGGGAGTCGTGCCGGGACGTGCTGATCGCCCTGATCGACCAGTTGATCGCGTCGGCGGTGCAGGCGTAGCGGCCGGCCCGGGCGGTCGCCTGCCCGGGCCGGTGAGACGTCAGTGGGTCAGCTCAGGCCCGCCGACTTCAGCCACGCCGTGGCCACGTCCAGCGGGTCCTTCTTCTCCAGCTGCACCTGCGCGTCCAGCTCCAGGAGCGTCTTGGTGTCCAGCTTCGCGGAGACCGCGTCGAGCGCGTCGACGCCCTTCTGGGAGAGGCCGTCCTTGTGCACCAGCGGGGTGACGTTGGCGAACCCGAAGAGGTTCTCCGGGTCCTTCAGGACGACGAACTTCTCCTTCACGATGGTGGGGTCCGTGGTGAAGATGTCGGCGGCCTGGACGGTGTTCCTGGTGAGCGCCGCCTGGGTCAGCGGTCCGCCCGCGTCGAGCGCCTTGAAGGACTTGAACTCCAGGCCGTACACGGACTTCAGGCCCTCCAGGCCCTGGTGCCTGGTCTGGAACTCGGGCGAACCTCCGATCACCAGGTCCGGAGCGGCCTCCTTGAGGTCCGCGAGGGTGGACGAGGAGGTGAGCTTGTACTTCTTCGCGGTCGCGGCGTTGACGGTCACCGAGTCCTTGTCCTCGGCGGGCGAGGACTTCAGCAGCGTCAGCTTCTTGTCGAGCTTGGCCTTGACGGCCTCGTTCACCGCCTCGGCGGACTTCTGCTCGGCCTTGGGATCCAGGTAGGCGAGCAGCGAGCCGTTGTACTCCGGCAGCACGGTGACGGAGCCGTTCTTCATCAGGCCGTACGTCGTCTCGCGGCTGCCGATGTTGTGCTTGTACGTGACCTTGATGCCCTTGGCCTTGAGGGCCTCGCCGTAGATGTCGGCGAGCAGGGTGCTCTCGGCGAAGTTGTTGGAGCCGACGACGACGGTGCCCGCCTTCGCCTTCTCGCCCGCCAGGGGGTCGTCGGAGGTGTCGCCGGACGAACAGCCCGCGAGCAGTGCCGCAGCGGCGGTGAGCGCGGCGACTGCCGCGCCGGTGTGCCTCGTCCTGGACCGGCTGCTCTTCGCGGTAGAAGTCATTCACCGATCCAATCCAGCCGCTTCACGATCAGTCAAGGGACGCTTGATTACGGTTCCTTACAGAATCGTCGGGACGTCAGCGCCGGCGCACCCCCGGTGACACGGCCAGGCGGCCCACCGCCCAGAACACCGCCAGCGTGACGAGGGCGAGGACGGCCACGAGGGTGGCGCCGCCGACCACCTTCTCGTAGTTGCGCTGGTAGAGCCCGTCGACGATGTACCGGCCGAGGCCGCCCAGGCTGACGTAGGCGGCGATGGTGGCCGTCGAGACGATCTGGATGGCCGCCGAGCGCAGTCCGCTCAGGATCAGCGGCAGCGCGACGGGCAGTTCGACCTGGAAGAGGATCCGCGACTCGTGCATGCCCATGCCGCGGGCGGCGTCCACCGGGGACGGGTCGACCGTGCGGACGGCCTCGTAGGTGGTCACCAGGATCGGCGGCACGGCGAGGATGACCAGGGGGATCATCACGGGCAGCAGCCCGAAGCCCATCACGATGACGATCAGCACGAGCAGACCGAAACTGGGCAGCGCGCGGGCCGCGGTGGCGATGAACGCGAGGGCGTTGCCGCCCCGCCCGGTGTGCCCGGTGACCAGGCCGACGGGCAGGCCGATCGCGGCGGCGAGGGCCAGCGCCAGAACCGAGTACCGGACGTGTTCGAGCAGGCGTTGCGGGATGCCGTCGTAGCCGTGCCAGTGGGCGCTGTCGCTGAAGAAGGCGTTGACGAAGTTCAGTACGTTCACCGGGTCACGTCCTGGGGGGCGGGCAGCTTCCGCCGGGTGCTCGGCTTCGGGCGCCTGCGGGTGCCGTTGGGCATCCACGGGGTCAGCACGACGCGGAGCAGCACCAGCAGGGCGTCGCACAGGATGGCCAGGACGGCCGTCGTGATCACGGAGTTCACGGCCAGCTCGGGCCGGTCGTACTTCTGCGCGTCGGCGAGCAGGTTGCCGAGGGCGCCCTGGTTGCCGATGAGGGTGCCGACGCTGACCAGGGAGATGCTGGAGACGGTGGCGACCCTGAGCCCGGCGATGATGGCCGGCACGGCGATCGGCAACTGCACCTGGAGGTAGCGGCGTACGGGCCCGAAGCCCATGGCGGTGGCCGCGGCCAGGGTCTCCTGCGGCACGGACCGCACGCCGTCGACGATGGCCGGCACGAGCACCACGAGGCTGTACACGGCCAGCGGGATCATCACGGTCAGCTCGGTCTGGCCGGTGTAGTCGATGAGGACCACGAAGAAGGCCAGCGACGGGACGGCGTAGAGGATGGTGGTGGCGCCGAGCACGGGCGGGTAGAGCCAGCGGAAGCGGACACAGAGCTGGGCGAGCGGCAGCGCGAGCAGCAGGCCGGCCAGCACGGGCAGCAGGGCCTCGCGCAGGTGCAGTCCGATCAGGCCCTGGTAGCTGTGCTGGAGGTCGCTCGGGATGTCGAAGAAGCCGTCGAAGAGGCCGTTCACGACGCGGCCTTGGCCTCGTCGGCGTGGCCGCCGGCGTGGGCGCTGCGGATCGCCTCGCCGATGGCCGCCTGGGAGACCACGCCGGTGACGCGGCCGGTGCCGTCCACGGCGACGGCGTGGCCGGCCGGGGAGAGCACGGCACTGTCGAGGGCGGCCCGCAGGGAGTCGGTGCCGGGGACGAAGGGCCGTCCGTGCGGGACGAGCCGGTCGGTCCTGATGTCACCGGCCGTCAGGTCGTGCCGCTCACCCCAGCCGAGGGGTCGGCCGTCGGTGCCGGTGACCAGCAGCCAGCGTTCGCCGGTGGCGGCGAGCTGCTCGGCGGTGGCGTCGGCCGGGACCACCGGGCCGGTGGTCAGCGGGAGGTCGGCGGAGGGGAAGAACGACAGCCGCCGGATGCCGCGGTCGGCCCCGAGGAAGTCCTCGACGAAGGCGTCGGCGGGGCTGGACAACAGCTCTGCCGGGGGCGCGTACTGGGCGAGGTGGCCGCCCTCGCGCATCACGGCGACCATCGTGCCGAGTTTGATCGCCTCGTCGATGTCGTGGGTGACGAAGACGATGGTCTTTCCCAACTCGTCCTGGATGCGCAGCAGTTCGTCCTGGAGCCCCTTGCGCACCACCGGGTCGACCGCGGAGAACGGTTCGTCCATGAGCAGCACGGGCGGGTCGGCGGCGAGCGCCCGGGCCACGCCGACGCGTTGCTGCTGGCCGCCGGACAGCTGGTACGGGTACCGCTTGGCGAGCGCGGCGTCGAGGCCCACGCGTTCCATCAGCTCCGCCGCCCGGGCCCGGGCCTTCTGCTTGCCCCAGCCGAGCACGCGCGGCACGGTGGCGATGTTGTCGAGGATCGTGCGGTGCTGGAAGAGGCCGGCGTTCTGGATGACGTAACCCATGGAGCGGCGCAGGGTGGTGACGGGCCGGCGCTGGATGTCCTCGCCGTCGAGGAGGATGGTGCCCTCGCTCGGTTCGACCATCCGGTTGATCATCCGCAGGGTGGTGGTCTTGCCGCAGCCGGAGGGTCCGACGAGGACGGTGATCGAGCGGTCGGGTATCTCCAGGGAGAGCCGGTCGACAGCCACCGTGCCGTCCGGATAGCGCTTGGTGACTGAACCGATCCGTATCAAGGCGCCGGAGCCCTTCGGTTGGCGGAAGCGTTGGCCATGGTCGTACGGGCTGTTTCCGGACGAGTCTAGAGGGCGCCTCTCACCGTTCCGCGGGGTGGACGCCCGGCGCGGGCAGACGCACCGTGAACACCGTCGCTCCCGGTGCGCTGTTCAGCTCGATGCGGCCGCCGTGGGCGCGGACCAGGGACTGGGCGACCGCGAGCCCCAGGCCGCTGCCGCCACGGTCGCGACTGCGGGCCTTGTCGACGCGGTAGAAGCGGTCGAAGACCCGGGCCCGGTCGTCGGGCGGGATGCCCGGCCCGGTGTCGGCGACCCGCACCTCGGCGGCGCCGGGCAGGAGGGCGACCTCCACCGACACCTTCGTCCCGGCCGGGGTGTGCACCGCCGCGTTGGTCAGGAGGTTGTCGACGACCTGCCGGATGCGCAGCGGGTCCATCGGCAGCATCACCGGCCCCGGCCCCGCGAGGACGGTCAGCGGATGGTCCGGGCGCCCCGCACGGAAGGCGTCCGCGGCCTGGCCCACCAGGTCCACCAGATCGGCGTCCTCCCTCCGCAGCGGCGCCTCCACCTCCGCAGCGTCCAGCCGGGCGAGCAGCAGCAAGTCGTCCAGGAGGACGCCCATGCGGGCGGCCTCGGCGCGCAGCCGGGCCAGGTGCCGGTCGCGTTCCTCGGGGGCGTTGGCGGCGGCGTACTGGAAGAGGTCGGCGTAGCCGCGCACCGACATCAGCGGGGTGCGCAGCTCGTGCGAGGCGTCGGCGACGAAGCGGCGCAGCCGCTGCTCGGCCTCGGCGCGCACGGCGAGGGAGTCGTCGATGTGCTCCAGCATCGTGTTGAAGGCGGTGCGCAGTTCGTCCACCTCGGGCCCGCCGTCCCGGCCGTCGGCGCGCAGCGGCAGCCGGGCCGCCGACTCGGTCAGGTCGTGCGAGGTGATGCCGTGCGCGGTGGACGCCATGTCGCTGAGCGGCTTCAGGCCGCGGCGCAGCATCCGGCGGCCGAAGACGACCAGCGCGAGGAGCGCGAGGGCGAAGGTGACGACCTGGATCGTGATCAGCTGCCCGACGGTGTCCTCGATGTCCTCCAGGGGAGCGGCGCTGACCAGGACCACTCCCGGTTTCACCTGACAGGCGCGCAGCCGGTAGGAGCCCGCGCCCCTGAGGTGCTCGGTGCGCAGGAGTTCGGTGTGCGCGGCGGTCTGCGCCCGGGCCAGGGAGGTGAAGTCGTCGACGTCCTCCGGCAGGTCGGCCGGGTCCTCGGGCCGGCGGAGCTCGGTCTTGCCGTCCGACACGTCGTACACGGCGTAGAACCAGCTGTAGTACTTCTTGCCCGAGAGGGTGCCGTAGTCCGCGATGCTCTTGGACTGGGCGATCTGGGCCTGGGCGAGCTGGGTGTCGAGCTGGGCCGACAGGTAGTCGCGCATGTACGTGGTCAGGGCCGTGCCGACGACGGCGAAGACGACCAGGGACAGGGCGCCGAGGCCGAGGGCCATCCGGGTTCCCAGGCGCATCCCCCGGTAGGCCCGGCGCAGCCGCGCGATCACTCGGCGGCCCGGCGCAGCACGTACCCGAACCCGCGCACGGTGTGGATGAGCGGCGATCCGGCCTCGTCGGTCTCGTCGAGCTTGCGGCGCAGCCGGCTGACCACCAGCTCGACGACGTTGGAGCGGCCGCCGAAGCCGTACTCCCACACGTGGTCGAGGATCTGCGCCTTGGTCAGCACGGTGGGCGACTTGCGCATGAGGTAGCGCAGCACCTCGTACTCGGTCGGGGTCAGCGACAGCAGCCGCTCGCCGCGCCGGACCTCCCGGGTGTCCTCGTCCATGGTCAGGTCGCCGACCTGGAGCACGGACCGCTGGAAGGCCGGCCCGGCGCTGCGCCGCAGCACGGTCCGCAGCCGGGCCATCAGCTCCTCCACGGCGAACGGCTTGACCAGGTAGTCGTCGCCGCCCCGGGTCAGGCCCGCGACCCGGTCGGCGACGCCGTCGCGGGCGGTGAGGAACACCACCGGCACCATCGTGCCGGAGGCGCGCAGCCGGTCCAGGACGCCGAAGCCGTCCACACCGGGCAGCATCAGGTCGAGCACCACGATGTCCGGGTGGAACTCGGCGGCCCGCCGCAGTGCGTCCTCGCCGGTGTACGCCGTGACCGCGTCCCAGCCCTCGTAGCGGGCGACGGTCGCGACGAGATCGGCGATGGGCGGGTCGTCGTCGACGACGAGAAGTCGTACTTTCTCCACGGGCTCATAGTGCTGCACGGGCCCGGCGCCGCCATAGCCGCGTGCCCTCCCGCCGCGGGATCGATAAAAACTTGAAAGTTGAGCGACAGCTTCCCGACAGCTCCCCCGCGCCAAGCTCGGTATCCCAGGAGCCGATCAAGGAGCTGCCGACCGTGACGACCCTCCGACAACCGCCCGTGCCGACGACCCGTCCCGGTGTGCGCCCCAGAGTGGTGGGCCGCGCCGGCCTGTACGCGGTGCTGGTGGCGAACGCGGTCGTGGTGGCCCTGTTCTTCGCGCAGGCCGGTTTCGCCTCGAACGCGCTGATCGTGCTGGGCCGGCTGACCGGGCTGTACGCGGCGCTGCTGATGGCGTTCCAGCTGCTGCTGGTGGCACGGCTGCCCTGGTTCGACCGGCGGATCGGGATGGACCGGCTGACGTCCTGGCACCGCTGGACGGGCTTCTCGGTGCTGTGGCTGCTGCTGTCGCACGCGGTGTTCATCGTCTTCGGCTACGCGCAGGCCTCGTCCCTGGACCCGGTCAACCAGCTGGTGGACCTCGCCGAGACGGTCGAGGGGGTGCTGCGGGCGATCGTCGCGCTGGCGATCATCCTCGTGGTCGGGGTGGTCTCGGCCCGCTCCGCGCGGCGCCGGCTGGCTTACGAGACCTGGCACTTCATCCACCTGTACACCTACGTGGCGGTGGTCCTGGCGTTCACGCACCAGGTCGCGGCCGGGACGACGTTCGCCTCGTCCCCGGTGGCGACGGCGTACTGGTACGCCCTGTGGGGCGTGGCCCTGGCCTCGGTGTTCACCGGCCGGCTGGTGCTGCCGCTGTGGCGCAACCTGCGCCACCGGCTCCGGGTGACGGCCGTCGTCCCGGAGAACGACGACGTCGTCTCGGTCTACATCACGGGCCGTGACCTGGACCGGCTGCCCGCGCGGGCCGGGCAGTTCTTCCTGTGGCGGTTCCTGACGAAGGACCGCTGGTGGCAGGCGAACCCGTTCTCCCTGTCCGCCGCCCCGGACGGCCGCACCTTGCGTCTGACCGCCAAGCGGGCCGGTGACGGCAGCGCCGCCCTGCGGCACCTGAAGGCCGGCACGCGCGTCTTCGCCGAGGGCCCCTACGGGGCCTTCACCACCCTGCACCGCACCCGCCCCGACGCCGTGCTCATCGCCGGCGGCGTCGGTGTCACGCCGATCCGGGCCCTGCTGGAGGAGCTGCACGGCCACGCGGTCGTGATCTACCGGGTGGCCACCGACCAGGACGCGGTGCTCTACGACGAGCTGCGCGATCTCGCGCGCGCCCGGGGCGCCGAACTGCACCTGGTCACCGGCCCGCCGGTGCCGGACCGGCTGGCGCCGCGGGAGCTGGCCCGGCTGGTGCCGGACATCGCCGAGCGGGACGTCTACCTGTGCGGTCCGCCGCCCATGATGAACGCGGTGCTCGGCAGCCTGCGCGAGCTGGGCGTGCCGAAGCCGCAGACCCACTTCGAACGCTTCAGCCTGGCCGGATGACGAGGAGAGATCCATGAAGCGAGCCCTGCCCGTCCTCGTCCTGAGCGTCGCCGGTCTGATCCCGGTCTGGCGCTACGCGCCCTCGCACGACACCGGTCCGGCGCCGGCCCCCGCGCAGGCGGCGCCGGCGTCCACTCCCCCGGCCTCCTCGTCGGGCGGCACCACGACCACCGTCGTGGCGGGGTCGCTCGTCGACACCGAGAAGGGCCCGGTGCGCGTCGAGGTCACCTTCGACGGCGACGAGATCGCCTCGGTGCGGATGCTCCGGCAGCCGGACCACCCGCAGACCACCGCCGCCGTGCCGAAGCTGATCGAGGAGACGCTCCGGGCGCAGAGCGCCGACATCGACACGGTGTCCGGCGCCACGGTCACCAGCGACGGCTACAAGGAGTCCCTCCAGGCCGCGCTCGACGCGAAGGGCTGACGGGATGCGGCGCGTCGAGCACGTCATGGGGTTCCCGGTGTCGGTGCGGATCGACGACGAGGACTTCCCCGGGGCACCGGTGGACGCCCTGTTCGCCTGGCTGCGCGAGGTCGACGCGCGGTTCAGCCCGTTCCGCGCGGACAGCGAGGTGTCCCGGCTGGACCGGGGCGAGGTGCGCGAGCCGAGCCCGCAGCTCCGCGAGGTCCTGGACCTGTGCGAGGAGTACCGGATCGCGACCGGGGGCGCCTTCGACGTGCGCCTGCCCGGCCGCGGCCTCGACCCCTGCGCCGTGGTGAAGGGCTGGTCGGTGCAGAAGGGGGCGGAGCTGCTGACGGCGGCCGGGGCGAGGCGGTTCTGTCTCAACGCGGGCGGCGACGTGATCGCCTCCGGCGGACCCTGGCGCGTCGGAGTGCGCCACCCCGAGCGGGCCGACCGGCTCTGCGCGGTCCTGGAGCTCACGGACCGGGCCGTCGCGACCTCGGCCCGCTACGAGCGCGGCGACCACATCCTCGACGGCCGGACCGGCCGCCCGGCGACGGGGCTGCTCGGCGTGACCGTCGTGGCCCCGACCCTGACGGAGGCGGACACGGTCGCGACGGCGGCGTTCGCGCTCGGCGTGGAGGGCGTCGCGTGGGCGGCTGCCCGGGAGCACTGCGAGGTGTTCGCGGTGGACGCCGGGCGACGTGTGCTGCGCAGCGCCGGGTTCCCCGTGGCGGAGGATCAGCCGTCGGGCAGCGCCCCCAGGAAGTCCGACGGCGGGATGAAGAACAGGCTGCCGGTGACGGCGCGCGAGTAGTCCAGCAGCGGGTCGGGCCCCGCGCCCGGGCCGCCCAGGAACATCTTGCGCAGCATCGTCTCGGGTATTTCGGGGGTGCGCGCGTAGGCAACGAAGTACGTGCCGAACTCTCCGTGTCCTGGCCTGCCGAACGGCATGGCCGAGCGCAGTATCCTCCGCTCCGCGCCGTCCGGGCCGAGGACGGTGTTGACGTCCTTGTGCGAACCGGGCGCGTCGAGTTCGAGGTTGGTGAGCTTGGTGCGGCCTATCACCTTCTCCTGGGCCTCGACGGCGAGGGCGTCCCACGCGTCCACGTCGTGCAGGTACTTCTGCACCACCGCGTAACTGCCGCCCCGGAAGGCGGGATCCTCCTCCCCGACCAGCGCCGCGTCGGCAGCGGCCGGCCCGACCGGGTTCTCCGTGCCGTCGACGAAGCCGAGCAGGTTGCGCGAGTCGAAGCAGGAGAAGGCCTGCGTCTCGTCCCGCACGGTGACCGCCCCGCGCAGCCGCCGCACCAGTTCGGCGGCGAGCGCGAAGCACAGGTCGGTGCGGGCGGCCCTGAGGTGCAGGAACAGGTCACCGGGGGTGGACGGCGCGTGGTGCCGGGGCCCGGCCAGCTCGCGGAACGGGTGCAGCTCGGCGGGCCGCGGACCGTCGAACAGCCGGCTCCACGCCCGTGACCCGACCCCGGCGACGCAGCCCAGCCCGCCGTCGGGACTGGGGAAGCCGACGGAGCGCACCAGGCCCGCGAGGGAGCCCAGCACCTCCCGGACGGCGCTCTCCCCGCCGGGTGTGATCGTGGCGACCAGGAACACCGCGACCGACGCCGGCGGGTTCAGGACCGGTTGCGGAAGCGTCTCTCCCGAGGGCAGCGGTGACGTCATGGCTTCTCATCCCTTCGCCCGGACGGCACGGCCCGCCCGCTCCCCCTCCGGGACGGCGCGGCCACGCCCCAGACACGATGCCCAGCGAACCGGCGGCCCGAACTCCCCCGGGGCCGGGGATGGTTGTCGGTACTACTCCTCCGTCAGCACCTTGACGTCCCACGGCCCGAGCGGCACCGCGTCGGCGTACACGGCGTCCGACAGCACGTCCCGCAGGGCCGCCGGCACCGGTACGGACACCTCCTCCCACGACCAGTTGTGCAGGAAGCGCACCCGGCGGCCGTCCCGGGTGGTCGCCGAGGTCGCCGTGACGCTCGGGTGGGCCGGGCGCCAGGCGCCGTCGGGGGCGTAGCGCTCGAACAGGGCCCGGGCGAAGGCCGGGTCGGGCACGGTGCCGACGTAGGTGATGCGCCCTGCGCCGTGGCGGCGGGTGGTGGCGGCGGGCCAGCGGCCGAAGTGCGGATGCTCGTAGGCCGCCAGGGTCTCGGCGCCCCGCGGCGACAGCCCGTCCGCCCAGTGCAGGGCGTGCGCGCCGGGCGGAAGGGGGAGCGCATCCGTGCCGGTGACGGGCAGCGGGTCGCGCAGGTTGCTGAACTCGTCGTACGTCACCCCGGCCGCCTCGGCCAGCCGGCCGGGCTGGAGATCCGTGCGGGCCCGGGCCTCGGTGTCGCCGTAGCCGGTGCGCGGGCCGAGGACGAGATGCCCGCCGGCCTCCGCGTAGGCCCGAAGCCGGTCGAGGACGGTGTCGTCGGCGGCGTAGTAGGCCGGGACGACCAGGAGGGGCGGCAGGTCGCCCGCGTCCGGGAGCTGCCCGGGGTGCAGGATGCGTGCCTGGAGCCCCGCGTCGAACGCGCCCCGGTAGAACGCGTCGAAGATCCTCTCGTAGGAGCGCCCGTCCGGTCCTCCGTCCGCCGCGGCGAGCGGCGGCTGCCCCTGGAGCGCCCACTTGCTCGGCCCGTCGTACAGGAAGGCCACGTCGGCGTCCGGGGTGAGGGACGCGGCGACGGCACCGGCCCGTTCCAACTCCGCTCCCAGTCGGGCGAGTTCGCGGTAGACACGGCCGGGGCGGCCGTTGTGCGGGAGTATGCCGCCCCAGTACGTCTCGGCACCGAAGTGCAGGGTGTGCCAGTGCCAGTACTCGATCATCGAGGCGCCCCGGGAGATCAGCGCCCAGGCGGCCTGGCGCCACTGCCCGTCGTAGGCGGGGCGGTTGTCCCACGGCCCGCCGATGGCCTGCGCGTTTGTCTCCGTGACCAGGAACGGCTCCTGGCGGGAGGAGTACATGCGGTCGGCGCTGCGGTACAGCGCCCAGGTGCCGTTGGTCGTCCAGTCCTGCCCGCCGGCGCCGGTGCCCGGCAGGGCGAGGGCGTCCTGCATCGTGTAGTACGGGTTGCCCGCGGTGACGTCGAGGTGCTCGGTGAGCCGGTCGTCCTCGACACCCCGGCGGTCGTAGGAGATGCACGTCGTGACGAACTGGCCGGGGCCGGCGTACTCGCGCACGATGCCGGCCTGCCAGGCGATGAACTCGGTGGTGAGCCGGGCCTGGAAGCGCCGCCAGGCGAGGTCGTACTGCGGCTGGGCGTTGCCGTCCGGGGTCCACAGGTCGGCCCAGGTGGACAGCCGGTGCGACCAGTAGACCAGGCCCCACTCGCGGTTGAGGGTCTCCACGTCGCCGTAGCGCTCGCGCAGTTCGTCGGTGAAGCGCTGGAAGACGCCGTGGTTGTGGAAGAGGTGCAGGCCGGGTTCGTTGTCGACCTGCCAGCCGATGACCGCGGGGTGACCGGCGTACCGTCCGGCGACCTTGCGGATGATCCGCTCGGCGTGGAAGCGGAACGCCGGGTGCGTGAAGTCGGCCTCCTGCCGGGCGCCCCAGCCGATGCGCTCGCCCGTGCGGGACTCCCCCGCGATCTCCGGGTACTGCCGGGCCAGCCAGGGCGGCACCGCGTAGGTCGGCGTCCCGAGGATCACGGAGATGCCCCGCTGGTGGGCGCCGTCCAGGACCGGCTGGAGCCAGTCGAGGTCGAAACGCCCGTTCTCCGGCTCCCAGGTGGACCAGACGGACTCCCCGACCCGGATGACGGTGAAGCGGGCCTCGGCCATCAGGTCGAGGTCGTCCTTGAGGCGGTCGCACGGCTGGTACTCGTGGTAGTAGGCGGCGCCGAACAGGACGCGCCGGGGCAGCTCGAACATGCTTCTCCTGGTCGTGGGTTGGGGGGTTCAGCCCTTGACCGCGCCTGTGGACAGTCCTTCGAGGAGCTGCTTGCGCAGCAGCACGAAGAGGGCGACGGCGGGCAGGACGGCGAGGACGGCTCCGGCGAGCACGAGGTCGTACTGCCGCTGCTCCGACACGAACAGGGTCTGCAACCCCAGCGGCAGCGTGTACTGGGAGCTGTCGGACACCAGCACGAGCGGCCACAGGAAGCTGTTGTAGCTCTGCAGGAACTGCCAGACGCCGAGAGCGCCCAGCGAGGGCCGCAGCAGGGGCAGCACGATGGTCCGGAAGATGCCGAACTCGCTCGCCCCGTCGATGCGGGCGGCCTCCAGCACCGAGTCCGGGACGGACTGCACGATGTACTGCTGCATCATGAAGATCCCGAACGCGGGCGCCACCCACGGCACGATCAGCGCGAACCAGGGGCTGCCGAGCCCGGTCTTCACCAGGATCACGAACAGCGGCACGAGGATCACCGCGAACGGTATCGACAGCGAGCTGAACATCACGTCGAACAGCAGCCGCCGGCCCGCGAAGCGGAACTTGGCGAAGGCGTACCCGGCGAGCGCGCACACGAAGACGGACACGAGGGTGGCGACGACGGCCACCACGGTGCTCATCAGGAACCAGCGGCCGAAGGGCTGCTCGGTGAGCAGCGTGCGGTAGTTGGCCAGGGTGAAGGGGTCGGGGACGAGTTCCGGCGGGTGGCCGAAGATCTCGCCGCGGGGTTTGAACGAGCCGCTCAGCGCCCACACCAGCGGGGCGAGGAAGCCCACGCACAGCAGGGCCAGGAAGACGTGGAGCGGCATCCGGGCGCGTGTCACGAAGCGGCCCTCCCGATGCCGAGGAGACGGTTGAAGAGCCGGCTGAGACCGAAGACCAGGACGAACAGCACGACGGCCGCCGCGGCGGCGTAGCCGAACTGCTGGCGCTGGAAGGCGGCCCGGTAGATGAACATGGTCACCGAGAGGGTGGACTCGGCCGGCCCGCCGCCGGTCAGCAGGTACGGCTCCTCGAAGATCTGGGCCGCGCCGATGAAGGAGGTGACGACGACGAACGCCGTCACCGGTTTCAGCGCGGGCAGGGTGACGGTGGTGAAGGTACGCAGCCGCCCGGCCCCGTCCAGGGCCGCGGCCTCGTACAGCTCCCGGGGCACGTTCTGCAGCCCGGCGAGGAAGAAGACGGTGAGGTAGCCGGTCCAGCGCCACAGCATCACCAGGGCGATGCTCACCCTGGCCAGGTCCGGATCGCCGAGCCAGTCGACGCCGCCGGAGCCGAACAGGGCGCGCAGCACGGCGTTGGCCAGCCCGAACTGCCGGTCGAAGACCAGTCCGAAGATGAGCGCGACGAGGATCGGGGAGACCACGATCGGCACGAAGTAGGCGGTCCGCCACAGGTCGCGCACGCACAGGCCCCGGGTGTTGAGGGCCTGGGCGATCAGCAGGGCGAGCGGCACGACCAGACAGAGGGCGACCAGCACGAACACGCCGGTGTTGCCGAGGGCCCGGTGGAAGCTGATGTCGGTGACGAGCAGCCGGTAGTTGCGCAGCCCGACCCAGCGCGGCGGCCCGAGCCCGACCCACTCGGTGAGACTCAGCCACAGCGAGACACCGACGGGGGCCAGCATGAACAGGACGTAGAGGAGGTAGAAGGGCGAGACGAAGAGGTAGGGCGCCCAGGACCGGCGGGGTCCTCGCACCTCACCTTTCGTGGCGCTGCGCGCGCGGGCGCTACCGGGCGGCCCGGCAACGGTGGTGGTCATGTGGGTCTACTCCCAATCCGCCGAGTCGGTAGGCGCCCTCAGGGGCGCGGGGAACTGCTCGACAAGCCACGACCAGGCCGCGGACGAATCACCGCCCGGCCTGGTCACGAAAATCCGCAGCCGTCCGTTTCAAGGCCTGACGCGGCGACAGATCCCCGTGGTACGCCCGCAGCAGATTCCCCCCGAGCACGTCATAGAGAATCGACTGGTCGGCGCTCTGGTGAAACGCCGGCACCTCCGGCAGCAGCGACCGGTACAGCCCGAACAGCCGCTGCCCGCCGCAGAACTCGTCCTCGTACGCGCCCAGCCGCGCGTCCTCGTACACCGACCGCCGGGTGGGCAGATACCCGGTCTCGGTGAACCGCCGCACCTGGCCCTCGTGAGTGAGCCAGGTCCTGAAGAGGAACTCCGTCGCCGCCCGGGTGTTCGCCTTGCCCTCGACGACGCCGAAACCGGTGCCTCCGAGCGCGGCGGTCACCCCGCCGCCCCCCGCGAACCGCGGCAGCGCCCGCACCCGCCACGCGCCCTTCTGCTCGGGCACGTTCGTCACCAGGCCGAAGTTCTTGTACCAGATGGCCATGGGCAGGCCGATGACCCGGCCCGTCTTCAGCGCGGTCTGCATGCCCGCCCCGTAGTAGTCGGACACCTCCACGACGAAGCCGCTGCGCAGCCCCTCGCACAGGAACCGCAGCACCTCCTCGGCCTCCGGCGAGTCCAGGACGAGCCTCCCGTCGGCGTCAAAGAAGGCGCCGCCGCGCTGGTAGAGCAGCATCTGGAAGGACTGCACGACCTGGCCCGGATCGCTGCCGACCGTGGAGACGACGCACATCGAGGCCCCGTGGCGCCGGTGGACCCGCGCACCGGTCTCGGCGAACTCCTCCCAGGTGCCGAGGTCCTCGGGCAGGCCGTACTTCTCGAAAAGGTCCCGGCGGTGGAAGTACACGACCATCGGGGTGTCGGAGTCGAAGGCGTAGATGCGGCCGTCCCTGCTGAAGGGGGCGGTGCGGGCCGGCAGCAGGTCCTCCTTCAGGCCGGGCACGGCCTCGATGTCGGGCGTGAAGTCGTGCAGCAGCCGCTCGGCGATGTCACCGCGCAGCATGCGCGGGAAGCTGCCGATCTCGAACCCGACGAGGTCGGGGGTGCCGCGTCCGGCGACGGCCTGGGCGAGCAGCTTGGTGACGATGTCCGGGGCGCCGGCGCGGGTGACCTTCAGGTGGTAGCGGAAGTCGCCGGCCCGGTCGGCCTCCGGGACGCCTTGGTCGAAGAACGCCTCGTAGCCCGGGTCGTGGGTCCACAGGCCGAGGGTGACGTCGCCGGAGGTGCGGGGCGTGGTGGCGGTGCCGCCGCAGGCGGAGAGCGCGGCGGCCGTGCCGAGGCCGAGGGCGCCGCGCAGCAGGGCGCGCCGGGTGGACGGGGCTGTTGCTGCCGGGAGGTACGACACGTGACTCCTCACGTGGTCGGCTACGGGCGGGAGCGGGCGGAGTCCGGTTCGCGTACCGGCCCGGTGGAGGCCCGTACGGTCAGCTCGACCGCCCGCTCGGCCGGTTCGGCCGGTGCGGGGCGGCCCTCGATCAGGGCGATCAGTACGTCGACGGCGCGGTCGGCGACGGCGGCGAGGTTCTGCCGGACGGTGGTCAGCGGCGGTACGAGGTAGGCGGCGGCGGGGATGTCGTCGTAGCCGACGACGCTCACGTCACCGGGGACGGCGCGGCCCGCGTCGGCGAAGGCGCGCAGGGCGCCGATGGCCATGTCGTCGTTGGCGGCGAACACGGCCGTGACGTCCGCGAGCCGGGCGAGCTGCCGTCCGGCGGTGTACCCGGCGGCCGGGCTCCAGTCGCCCGGTGACGGCAGCGGCGGCTCGGGCGCGCCGGCGGCGGCGAGGGCC
>NZ_WWIC01000110.1:0-26703 GCF_009872555.1 Streptomyces sp. SID5643 | reverse complement strand
CCTCGGTGTACCCGTCCGGATCTCCGTGCACGCCGACCTCGGTGTACCCGTCCGGATCTCCGTGCGGCAGACTCGGGCCGTGCGAAAGATTCATGTCATCGGTATCGGCGCGGGCGACCCCGACCAGCTCACCCTCCAGGCGGTCAGGGCGCTGCGGAGCACGGACGTGTTCTTCATCCTGGAGAAGGGCGAGGTGAAGGCGGATCTCACCGGGCTGCGCCGGGACATGCTCGACGCGCACGTGCCCGAGGGGGCGTACCGCGTCGTCGAGGCGCGCGACCCCGAGCGGGACCGGAGCGCCGGCGGCGCGGCCTACTCACCCGCCGTCGGGGACTGGCGCAGCGCCCGCGCCGACATCTACGAGCGGCTGATCACCGAGGAGCTCGGCGAGGAGCAGACCGGCGCCTTCCTGGTGTGGGGCGATCCGTCGCTGTACGACAGCACGCTGGGGATCCTGGAGGAGGTGCTGGAGCGGGGGGCCGTGGCGTTCGACTACGACGTCGTGCCGGGCATCAGCAGCGTCTCGGCGCTCGTCGCCCGGCATCGCACGGGCCTCAACCGGGTGGCCCGGCCGGTGCAGATCACCACCGGCCGGCGGCTGGCGGAGGGCTTCCCGGAAGGCGTGGACGACGTGGTGGTGATGCTCGACGCCCACCAGACGTTCCGGCGGTACGCGCAGGAGGACGTCGACATCTACTGGGGCGCCTACATCGGCACCCCGGACGAGATCCTCGCCTCCGGCCCGATCGCCGAGGCGGCCCCCCGCATCGAGCGGCTGCGGGCCGAGGCCCGGGAGCGCAAGGGCTGGATCATGGACACGTATCTGCTGCGCCGCAACCCCCGCGGCTGACGAACGCCCTACCCGAGCCCCAGCCGCTCCAGCACGCCCTCCACATCGGGAACGGCCGTCACACCGTCCGGCAGCGGCGGCCGCCGTACGACCACGACCGGCAGGCCGAGGTCCCGGGCCGCGGTCAGTTTGGCCGCCGTCGCCGCTCCCCCGCTGTCCTTGGTCACGAGGACGTCGATGCGGTGCTCGCGCAGCAGGTTCGTCTCGCCGGGGACGGTGAACGGGCCGCGGGCGAGCAGCACGTGGGTGTCGGGCGGCATCGGCGGCTCGGGGGGATCCACCGACCGCACGACGAAGTGGAGCCGCGTCAGGTGGGCGAAGGAGGCCAGGCCGAGACGCCCGGTGGTGAGGAGCACCCGGCGGCCGAGTCGCGGAAGCAGGCCGGCTGCCGCGTCCAGTGAGGGGACCGGGTGCCAGTGGTCCCCGGGGCCGGGCCGCCATCCCGGTCGGCGGAGCACCACCGCGGGTACGCCGGTCTCGGCCGCGGCGCGGGCGGCGTTGGCCGTGATCGACTCGGCGAAGGGGTGGGTGGCGTCGACGAGGGCGTCCACGGCCTGCTCGCGCAGCCACGCGGCCAGCCCCCGGGCCCCGCCGAAGCCCCCGACGCGCACGTCCCCGTCGAGCGTCCCCGGCCTCGCCGTACGCCCCGCGAGGGACGACGTGACGCGCACACCGGGGCGCCCGGCCAGCGCGGCGGCCAGGGCACGTGCCTCGGCCGTGCCGCCGAGGACCAGAACGTGAGGAGACACGCCGCCGAGCGTACGAGGTGCCTCACGGTGAGCGTCACGACGGGGGCGGGCCGGGGAGGTGTCCGCCACTCGACCGGCGCGTCCGGTTCCCCCTGGCTATCGTCCTGGCATGGGGTCCGTGCGTGCCGTGCTCATCGACATCGACGGGGTGCTCACCGTCTCGTGGCGGCCGTTGCCCGGGGCCGTCGAGGCGTTGCGGGAGGTCAGGGAGGCCGGGTTCGCCGTCCTGCTGGTCACCAACACCACTTCCCGCACCCGGGCGTCGATCGCCGGGACGCTGGCGGAGGCGGGGTTCCCGGTGTCCGCCGGGGACATCCTGACCGCGCCCGCCGCCACCGCCGCGTACCTCGCCGAGCACTGTCCCGGTGCCCGGTGCGCGCTGCTGAACAGCGGCGACATCGCGGAGGACCTCGGCGGTGTCACGGTCGCCGGGGCGGGTGACACGGGGACCGTGCCGGATGTCGTGCTGGTCGGCGGGGCCGGTCCCGAGTTCGGGTACGCGGAGCTCGACCGGGCCTTCGGGCATCTGCAGCACGGGGCCCGGCTGGTGGCGATGCACCGCAACCTGTACTGGCGTACGGACGAGGGGCTGAGGCTGGACTCCGGGGCGTTCCTGGCGGGGCTGGAGCGGGCCGCGCGGGTCGAGGCCGAGATCACCGGCAAGCCGTCGCGGGCGTTCTTCGCGGCGGCACTCGCCCGGCTGGGCGTCGGCGCGCAGGAGGCGGTGATGGTGGGGGACGACGTCGAGTCCGACGTGCTGGCGGCGCAGCGGGCCGGGATGACCGGAGTGCTCGTGCGGACCGGGAAGTTCCAGCCGGAGACGCTGCGGGACGCCGACGGCACGCCCGACCGCGTGATCGACTCCTTCGCGGACCTTCCGGCGCTGCTGCGGGGGTCAGCGCAGCAGTAGTTGCAGGCCGCCCACGACGGTCGCGGCGATGACGAGCTGTTCGAACAGCCGCTGGTTGATCCGGTGCACGGCCCACTTGCCGAACAGCGCGCCGGGCACCACGAACGCCACGAGGGCCAGGTCCAGGAGCAGCGAGCGGCCGTCGATCAGGCCGAGGCCCGCGCTGAAGGGCAGCTTGGAGACGTTGACGATCAGGAAGAAGAAGGCCGAGGTGCCGAGGAAGCCGAGCTTGCGGAAGCCCGCGGAGAGCAGGTACATCGACATCACGGGGCCGCCCGCGTTGGCGACCATGGTGGTGAAGCCGCCGAGGACACCGTAGGAGCGGGCCTTGATCCGGCCCGAGCGCGTGGTGACCGACTCCGGGTCCTCCTCCTTCTCCGCCGTGCGTCGGCGCCACACCGTCACGGCCGCCATCAGCAGCAGGATCGCGCCGATCGAGGTCCGTACGACCGCGTCGTCCGCCCAGAGCAGGAACACCGTGCCGACGACGACGCCCGCGGCGACCGCCGGGAACAGCCGCCACAGGGTGGGCCAGTGGGCGTGCCGCCGGTAGGTGGCGACGGCCAGGAGGTCTCCGGCGATCAGGATGGGCAGCAGCACGCCGGTGGAGGCCCGGGCGGGCAGCACGGCGGCGAAGATGGCGAGGCTGACCGTGTTGGCCCCGCTCACGGCGGTCTTCGAGAAGCCGACGAGCAGGGCCGCGAAGGCGAGGGCGGCGAACTCCCAGCCGGTGATGTGCCAGAGCGTCATGGTGTTCATGCGAACACTGATGCTATGTGCAACGAACCGGTGCCCGTAAGCGCTGTCTCGCCTGGTGGGCCCGCCGGGCCGGCAGGGCCACCGCTCGGCTGCCGCTATGCCCGTTCGACGAGGACCGCGCTGCCCTGTCCCACGCCGACACACATCGTGGCGAGGCCCCGTCCCGCCCCCGTTCGCCGCATCCGGTGGAGCAGCGTGGTCAGGATGCGGGCGCCGGAGCAGCCGAGGGGATGGCCCAGCGCGATGGCGCCGCCGCTGGGGTTGACCAGATCGGGGTCGATGCCGAGCTGGTCCACGCAGGCCAGGGCCTGGGCGGCGAAGGCCTCGTTGAACTCGGCCTCCTCCAGGTCGCCGACGCTCCACCCGGCGCGGGTCAGCACCTTGCGGGTGGCGGGGACGGGACCGATGCCCATGACGTCGGGGTGGACACCGGCCGAGCCGCCCGCCACATAGCGGCCCAGGGACTCGAGGCCCAGGTCGTTCAGGGCCCCCTCGCTGACGAGGAGCAGGCCGGCGGCGCCGTCGTTCATCGGCGAGGCGTTGCCCGCGGTGACCGTGCCGCCGTCCCGGAACACCGGCTTCAGCCGGGCCAGCTTCTCGACCGAGGTGTCCTCGCGGACGCACTCGTCGGTGTCGACGACGACACCGTCGGGGCGCTCCACCGGGAGGAGCTCGTCGTCGAAGTGGCCGTTCTTGCGGGCCAGGACGGCGCGCTGATGGCTGCGCAGGGCGAAGTCGTCCTGGCGTTCACGCGGGATGCCGTATCGTGCGGCGACCTCCTCGGCGGTCTCGCCCATGGCCAGCAGGCCGTGCAGGTCGCGCATCGCCGGGTTGACCAGGCGCCAGCCGAGCCGGGTGTCGGCGGTCTCCATGCGGTGCGGCAGGGCGTCGTCGGGGCGGGGCAGGACGAAGGGCGCGCGGCTCATCGACTCGGAGCCGCCCGCGATCACGATGTCGGCCTCGCCGGCGGCGATGGTGCGGGCGGCCGTGGTCACGGCCTCCAGACCGGAGGCGCAGAGGCGGTTGACGGTGGCGCCGGGCACGCAGTCGGGCAGGCCGGCGAGCAGGGCGGCCATCCGGGCGACGTTGCGGTTGTCCTCGCCGGCCTGGTTGGCGGCGCCCCAGTAGACGTCGTCGATCCGGGCGGGGTCCAGAGCGGGCACGCCGGCCACCAGGGCGCGGACGACCGTCGCCGCGAGGTCGTCGGGCCGTACCGAGGAGAGGGATCCCCGCAGCTTGCCGATGGGGGTGCGGCGGGCGGCCGCGAAGTGGACGGGACGCACGAGAGGCTCCTCACGCCGCGCATCAACGCGCATTAATTAGCACTGCTAGTTTCGGACTATAGCCCCTCGGCCTCCCGCCTGTGAAGATTCTGCGCCTTCCAGGCTTCCCGGCAGGTCATATCGCAGGCCGGACGACCCTCGTGCGACGCGTTTGCACCAGTGCGCCCAGGGCACCCGCGCGGTCATGGAGTGGTTGCGGAGCGCCGCCTGCGTGGACGAGGACCCCGAACTGTTCTTTCCCGTGGGCACTGCCGGCCCTGCCCTGCGCGACGTGAGCGCCGCCAAGCGGGTCTGTGCGCGCTGCCCGGTGACCGACCCGTGTCTGAGGTTCGCGCTGAGCAGCGGTCAGGCCTCGGGAGTCTGGGGCGGCACCGGCGAGGAGGAGCGCGACGCACTGCTCCGTACGACCAGGAACGACGCGAGAAGGAGAAGTGCCCTATGACGGCTGTGAGGAGCACACTGCCCGACGACGCCCGCAAGGTCTCCTGCGAGGCGCTCCAGGACACCCTGGTGGATCTGCTCGGGCTCTCGCTGGTCGGCAAGCAGGCGCACTGGAACGTCGTGGGCCCCCGTTTCCGGTCCATCCACCTCCAGCTCGACGAGGTGGTCACGGCGGCACGGGACTTCGCCGACACCGTCGCGGAGCGGTCCGCGGCGCTCGGCGTCCCGCCGGACGGCCGGCCGGAGACCATCGCCAAGGCCTTCACGCTGCCCGCCCCGAAGGAGGGCTGGGTGCGCGACTCGGACGCCGTGCAGGTGATGGTCGAGGCGCTGGAGGACGCGGTCGGCCGGCTGCGGGAGCGCATCGGCGCGACCGAGAAGGCGGACCCCGTCACCCAGGACCTGCTGATCGGCGTCACGGCGGAGCTGGAGAAGCAGCGCTGGATGTTCGACGCCGAGAACTTCCCCCGCTGAGCCGGCGACGGGGACGGGCACAGGACATCCGACGTACGCACGGAAGGGGCAGGCGATGACCGACGCCCTCGAACTGGACGCGCTGTGGGAGGACTTCCACCGCGTGGTGAACATGACCTCGCAGGAGCTCGCGGCCTGGCTGCGGGTCCGCGACGCCGACGAGGACACCGAGCCGTTGCCGGACCAGGCCGGCTCGGCCACCGGACAGCACGTCCTTGCGATCCTCCAGAAGCGGCGCACCGACCTGACCGAGGACGACCTGCGCGTGATGCGGAAGGTCGTGGACACGGTCACCGGCCAGGTGGACCTGGAGAACGAGCCCGAGCCCGAGGTGACGGCCGAGGACACCCGGCGCCGGCGCCGGCTGATGACGGTCGGGCACGACCCGCTGAAGGGGTAGGCGTGGGCCGCCGGGAGCGCGTCGTACAGGAACTCCTCGGCGCGCACGGCCGCACTGCACCTACGCCGAGGAGGCGGGCATCGCATTGAAGGACACCCCGCAGCCGCTGTACCGGCTGCTGGTGCTCTCCCACCTGCTCAGTGCCCGTATCCGCGGCTCGATCGCGCTGGCCACCGCCCGCGCCCTGCACGAGGCGGGGCTGCGCGATCCGCGCCGCATGGCGCGGGCCACCTGGCAGCAGCGGGTCGACGCCCTCGGCCGGGGCGGCTACCGGCGCTAAGACGAGCGCACGGCCACCCTCCCCCAAGCTCTTCGAGCAGGGGGTACCCCCATTCGCTTCGGCTCCGCTCCGCTCGGCGACGCCGCCGAGCTGTGAGCGAGCGGTGGGGCGGCGATCTGCGGCGGCTTCGCCGGGAAGCGGACGGCGAGGCTCCGGAACTGCGCCGCCTCCTCACGGAGTTCCCCGGCATGGGACCGGCAGGTGCCGGCATCTTTCTGCGCGAGGCCCAGGGCGTCCGGCCGCAGGCCGCCCCCTGCCTGGACACCAAGGCACTCCAGGGCTCCGAACGGCTGGGCCTGCCACAGGACCCCGAGCGCCTCACCGAACCGGCCGGGGACACCGACCCGGCCGTGCTCGCCGCCGCGCTGGTGCGGGCGGCCCTGGACAAGGAGGTCGTGCGGGACACACTCGGCCGCGTCGGCTGAGCGGCTGCACCACGCCCCGCACCACCGTCCCTCACCCGAGCAACCAGCCACCGTCCACGCACAGTTCCACCGCGTTCACCGACCGGTTCCGCAGCAGGAAGTCCACCGCGTCCACCACGTCGGCCATCGCGGCGAGCCGCCCCGTGGGGGTCTCGGTGCGCAGCGTGGCGAGGACCTTCTCCGGTTTGGCCTGCCAGTACGGACTGTCTCCCACGACGCCGGGGTGCACCGCGTTGACCCTTACGGGAGCGAGCTCCACGGCGAGGGAGTTCATCAACCCCCGCACTCCCGCGTTGACCGTCGCCACCGTCGTCGCGCCCGGGTAGGGGCGTTCCTTGGCCTGGCCGCCGAACAGCACGATGGAGCTGTCGTCGTGCAGCCGGCTCCGCAGCGTGTGCACCACCTCCGTGTAGCCGACCAGCTTCAGGGTGACCAGGCGCAGGGCGGCGTCGATGTCGTACTCGGTCACCTTGTTGTCGTCCCGGGTGACGCCGGCGATCACCAGATGGTCGACGCGCCCCATGCCGGCCAGGGCCGCCGCGATCTCCAGCGGCCGGGCCAGGTCGAGGGCGAGGCCGCGGGCGCCGACCTCCTTCGCGACCGCTTCGGACCGCTGGGTGTCGCGGCCGGTGAGGACGACGTCGTCGCCTTGCCCGGCTCGCGCCCGGGCGAACTCCAGCCCGATCCCGGACGTACCGCCGACGACGAGCACAGTGCTCATGACTTCTCCTCCAGTGCCGCGCGCAGATAGTCCCAGTCCCGCGTGAACCGGTACGAGTGCCGTGACGGCGGCTGCGGCGCCTGTGTCTCCAGCCAGCGCAGCGTCCCCTGCCCCGCGTTGACGAATCCGTGCACGCATCCGGCGCCCGCCCAGGCCAGGTCGCCGGGCTCCAGCCGGTACCGCTCGCCGTCCAGGGTGGCCTCGGCCACGCCCTCCAGGATCAGATAGGTCTCCTCGAAGGGATGGTCGTGGGTTCCGATGACCCCGGCGGACGCGTACTGCACCATGAACATGGTCGAGGCGACCGCGCCCAGCTCGCCGTCGATCATCATCTTCACCGTGATCCCGCTGTAGACCAGCAGGGCGGTCCGCATGCTCGCCGTGACGGCCAGCAGGTCCTGGGACTGCCGGCCGGGATCCAGCTGGGCGGGCTCGAAGTGGCCGAAGGAGCGGGTGCGCGGGTCGCGGACGTCGACCCGGGCCGGCTCGCGCGCGGGCAGGTCCGGCACGGCCTGGGTGTCGTGTCCGTAGCGGGCGCGCGGCACCGGGGCCAGCATGTCCGCCCAGCGGCCGCCGTTGCGCCCGGCCCCGCGCCAGGCGTGCGGAACGCCGATGGGCAGCACGCCGTAGTCGCCCGTCTCCAGCAGGTACGAGCCGTCCGGCAGGTCGAGGATCACGGCCCCGTCGAGGACGAAGAAGGTCTCCTCGTAGGAGTGCACATGAGCGGGTGTCCGGCCGTCCGGGAGCAGTTCGCACAGGCCGAAGCCGGTGTGGACACTGCCGTCGTCCTCGCCGACCAGCGCCCGGCGCCGGTGACCGCGGCCGTCGTGGGGCGGCTCGGGCAGGCCGGCGGCGTGACGCACCAGGTGATTCGTCATGCCGGCGCCTTCGCTCCCTTGGCCTCCTTCGCGGCGAGGAGCCGGTCCCGGGACGCGCCGACGAGCCGCAGGGCACGGGCGGTGTCGCCGAGGAGCCGGCCGTCCCGCTTGTGGATCACGCCGTCGACGAGGACCGTGTCCACGTTGGAGACGTCGGCGCACAGCGCCACGGTGGCCGCCGCGTCGTGCACGGGGGCGACGTTCGGGGCGGTGGCGTCGATCCCCACGATGTCGGCGCGCTTGCCCGGGGTCAGGGAGCCGGTGCGGTCCTCCAGACCGGCGACGTGGGCGCCGTTCACGGTGGCGATCTCCAGCATCTGCCGCGCTGTCAGCATGGTGCCGGGCACCGGCATGTTGGCCTGCCAGCAGTCCGCGTTGACGCGGGCACGCTCGGCGCCGAAGGCCGCGCGGATCTGGGTGAACATGTCGCCGGGGACGGTGGTGACGACGTCGATGCTCAAGGACGGCCGCAGACCGTGCTCGATGGCCTGCATCACGGGCGGCCAGCCGTGCCCCATCTGGAGCTCCACCTGCGGCGCGACCGACACCGTGCCGCCGCTGTCGGCGACCATCCGCCACTCCTCCTCGCTGAGGTAGCAGCTGTGGACGTAGGTGGTGTCCGGGCCGAGCAGCCCCAGCCCGTGGAGCTGCCTGACCATGCCGAAGCGGCCGGCGAGGCGCCCCATGGCCACGTGCACGGTGATCGGGAGGCCGAGCTCGCGCGCCATGGCCCACTCGGCGGTGACGACCTCGTCGACGCAGAAGCCTGGTCCGCGGGTGGCGAGGCCCATGGTGAGCAGGCCGTCGTCGGACGCGAAGTGCGCCTCCCGGACACGTCGTACGTCGTCCGCCGGGATCACGATCCGGCTATCGAACCAGTAGTCCGCGAGGGAGGTGTTGGCGCTGCCGTACGCGTACCGTGCCCGGATGCCGGAGTCCTTCAGGCCCTGGATCGCCGCGTCCGGGTGCTCGGGGGTGTTGTTGATGTGCGACCAGTCGACGAGCGTGGTGATGCCGGCGTTGAGGCACTCCAGCGCGCCCGCGAGGTTGCCCGCGTACACGTCCTCGGGGGTGTACAGCGGTGCGAAGGTGTCGAGGATGTCGACGAAGTAGTCGTCGAGGGTGGCGTCGGGGGCGACGCCCCGGAGGGGGGCCTCCCAGGTGTGGCGGTGGGTGTCGACGAAGCCGGGGATCAGGATGTGGCCGGTCATGTCGAGGACCTCGGCGTCGGCGCTGATCTCGGGCTCGACGGCCGCGATCCTGCCGTCCTCGACGAGGACGTCCCCCTGGGGCAGGTCCCCGATGTCCGGGTCCATCGAGATCACGTGACCGGAGCGCAGCAGTGTCCTGGTGGTCATCGCGCTTCCTCCCATGGGGTGTTCGGTGGCGGGTGTGCTGCTCAGTACGCGGCGAGCCTGCGCACCTCGGTGACGACCTTGTCGACGGTGGGGATGACCTGCTGCTCCAGCGTGTCGGCGAACGGCAGCGGGACGCACTCCCCCGCCACCCGCCGCACGGGTGCGTCCAGCAGGGAGAATCCCTCGTCGGCGACGACCGAGACGACGGTGGCGCCCCAGCCGCCCTGGTACGGGTTCTCCTCGACGGTGACGAGCCGCGAGGTCCTGCCCAGCGAGGCGAGGACGGTCGCGGCGTCCAGCGGTATCAAGCAGCGCAGGTCGATCACTTCGGCCTCGATGCCCTCCCCGGACAGGACGTCGGCGGCCTTCAGGGCCAGGGGGACCGTCGAGGCGAGCGCGACGAGCGTGATGTCGGTGCCCTCGCGGACGACCACGGCCCGGCCGAGCTCGACGACGTGATCCGGCCCAGGCGGCGGCCCCTTGGCCGCGAGCAGTGCCTTGTGCTCGAAGAAGACCACCGGGTCCTCGCTGCGGATCGCCGCCGCCAGCATGCCGACGACGTCGGCCGGAGTCGACGGCGCCGCGATCTTCAGTCCGGGGACGGTCAGGGCCCAGTTCTCGGTGGCCTGGGAGTGCTGGGCGCCGAAGCCCAGCCCGCCGCCGTTGGCGGTGCGCACGACGAGGGGCACGGTCACCTGGCCGCCGGTCATGTAGCGGACCTTGGGGATCTCGTTGGCGAGGTAGTCCCAGCAGCAGGCCAGGAAGTCGGAGAACATGATCTCCGCGACGGGCCGCATCCCGGTCATGGCGGCACCCATCGCCGCGCCCATGATGGCCTGTTCGGAGATGGGCGTGTCCCACACCCGGTCGGGTCCGAACTCCTCCAGCAGGCCCGTGGTGGTCTTGAACACCCCGCCGGCCGCGGCGATGTCCTCCCCGAGGCACACCACCGACGCGTCCCGCCGCATCTCGCGGGCGATGCCCTCGGCGACGGCCTCCCGGTAGGTGATCACGTCCGCCATGCGGCACCCCCGTCCGCCCACACGTCGGTCAGCGCCTCACGCGGATCCGGTGGCGGCGCGGCCTTCGCCGCCGCCACGGCCCGCTCCACGACGTCCCGGGCCCGCTCGTCGGCCCCGGCGAGCGTCTCCTCGTCCACGCCCAGCTCGGCCAGGCGCCCCCGCGCGAGGTCCAGCGGGTCGTGCTTCAGCCATCGTTCGACCTCCTCGGGCGGGCGGTAGGCCGCCGGGTCGGCGCGGCTGTGACCGAAGTGCCGGTAGGTCTCGGCCTCCAGCACGGCGGGCCCGTCTCCGGCCCGGGCCTGCCGCGCGAGCCGCCCCACCGCCTCCTCGACCGCCACCACGTCGTTGCCGTCGACGACCTCGCCCGGGATGCCGTGGGCCGGGGCCCGGTCGGCGGCGGGCCGGGGCACGGCCGTGACGTCGGCGATCGGCGTGTACTCCATGTACAGGTTGTTCTCGCACACGAACAGCACCGGCAGCTTCCACACGGCGGCCAGGTTGAGCGACTCGTGGAAGGCGCCGATGTTGGTCGCCCCGTCGCCGAAGAAGGCGACCGCGAGCTGCTCGGTGCCGCGCAACCGGGCCGACCAGGCCGCGCCCACCGCCATCGGGAGATGGGAGCCGACGATGGCATACGAGCCGAGCATGCCGGTGGCCGCCTTGGTCAGGTGCATGGAGCCGCCCTTGGCCTTGCACAGCCCCGTCGCCCGGCTCATCAGCTCGGCGAGGCACTCCTCGGGGGTGGCGCCCCGGGCGAGGGCGTGGTGGTGGCCCCGGTAGGTGGCGAACACGTAGTCGTCCGGGCGCAGGGCGGCGCTCGCCCCCACGGCGATCGCCTCCTGCCCGGCGGCCAGGTGGGTGGTGCCCTTCACCAGGCCCCGCAGGAACAGGTCGTGGGCGGCCTTCTCGGTCCGGCGGATGACGTTCATCCGCTCGTACCGGTCGAGGAGCGAGGTGGCGTCCATCAGCGGTCCCGGCCGGTCGTCGGCGGGCGGTCCGTGGTGTGCGCATGGGCGCGCTCCCCCGTGTCCGCCGGCACCCGGTCCCCCGTGTTGAGGTGGGACTGCGCCTCGCGACGGGTGTTCAGCTCGCCGCCCACCGTCCAGTACTTGCGCCCGGCCACCAGCAGTTCCTCGGCGGGGAACTTGGTGATGACCTCGCAGCCGTCGGCGGTGACGACCAGTTCCTCCTCGATCCGGGCGGCGGACCAGCCGTCGGCGGCCGGCCAGTACGTCTCCAGGGCGAACACCATGCCCTCTTCGAGGACTTCCGGGTGGTCGAGGGAGACCAGGCGGCTGAAGATCGGCTTCTCCCAGATGGACAGGCCCACACCGTGTCCGTACTGGAGGGCGAACGCGGCGGTCTCGTCGGCGAAGCCGAACTCCTCGGCGCGGGGCCAGACCCGCACGACGTCGGCGGTGGTCGCACCGGGACGGACGAGCGCGATCGCCTCGTCCATGTACTCCCGGCAGCGCACGTACGCGTCCCGCTGTGCCCGCGAGGCGCTGCCCACGGCGAACGTGCGGTAGTAGCAGGTGCGGTAGCCCAGGTGGCTGTGCAGAATGTCGAAGAACGCCGGGTCGCCGGGGCGGATCAACCGGTCGCTGTAGACGTGCGGATGCGGTGAACAGCGCTCGCCCGAGATGGCGTTCACGCCCTCGACGTACTCGCTGCCGAGGTCGTAGAGGACCTTGCTGACCACGCCGACGCACTCGTTCTCGCGCACGCCCGGGCGCAGGTATCCGTACAGTTCCTCGTACGCCGCGTCGACCATGGCGCAGGCCTGGGTGAGCAGGGCGATCTCGTCGCCGGTCTTGATGCGGCGGGCCTCCAGGAAGACCTGCTGCCCGTCGACGACGTCGATGCCCTCGGCGCGCAGCGCGGCGAGGACCGGCATCTCGGCGACGTCGACGCCGAGGGGTTCGCCGGCGAGCCCGTGCTCACGCAGCTCGGCGGCGATCTTGGCGGCCACGTCCTCGGCGATCCCGGCGTCCGGGTGGAAGGCGCCGCGCAGGGTGGAGATGCCGGCCCGGGCACCGGTGGGCGGACCGCCCTTGCCGTCGCTGTGGTCGAGCCACGGGTTGTACAGCTGATGGTGGCGGGCGGCGGAGCCGAAGTCCCAGACGACCGGTTCGCCGTCGCGCACCAGCAGGGCGAAGCGGATCAGCTTGTCCATCGCCCAGGTGCCGATGTGGGTGGCCGTCATGTAGCGGATGTTGGCGAAGTCGAAACCGAGCACCGCTCCCAGGCCGGAACGGTTCAGGGATTCGTGCAGCCGGGTCAGCCGCTGCCCGCGCAGCCGGTCCAGGTCGATGCGCTCTTCCCAGTCGACGGCGTTGGGGCCGTATGTGCGGATCGCCATGGCGACCACCCCCACTCCGGAGTGAACGCCCGTGTGCGATGGGTGTCAAGTGTCACTGAACATCGCCGGACACGAACCAGACGCCCACCGCCGGTACCTCTCCATCGTTGCGGTAGCGGTGGGGTGTCGTCGACTCGAAGCAGACGGAATCGCCCGGCCGCAGCGTGTACTCCTCGAATCCGAGGGTGAGGACCAGCTCGCCGGAGGTGAGATGGCCGTACTCCGTGCCGGGGTGCCGCATCAGCGCGCCGGAGCCGGAGGAGGAGCCGCCGGGCCGGTACGTCACCAGCAGGAAGTCGGTCTCCGCGCCCGGCACCCGCCCGAGCCGCTCCCACACGACCCCCGAGTCCAGTTCCAGCGTCTCGCGCCCGTCCGCGCCGACCAGAGGCCCGATCCGCCGCCCCGGATCTGCGGCGAGGGCGGCCAGGGCGTGCGGCACGGTGCCGGGTGGCGCCCCCGGCGAGGACGCGACGACGCTCTCCCGGATGTCGAAGAGGGACTCGACCGAGATGCCCAGGGCCGTCGTGATCGCGTACAGCGTGCTGACCGACGGCTGGCTCTTGCCGGTCTCGATCTGCGACACGAGACTCGGCGACACACCGACCTCCCGGGCCAGCGCGCGCAGGCTCGTGCCGCGCTCCAGGCGTGCCTGCCGGATGCGGGCGCCGAGGGGCGGCACGACGGCGGGTGACACGGGCGGCTCCTCTGCTCGAACGGAGTGTGCGGTGTGTGCGGTGTGTGCGGTGTGTGCAGCCTCATTGAACAGCGGGTGTGGGTCCGCGCGCCAGGAGTCGAGTCGCCCCAGGGCCGTCCTACCTCCCCGCAGGGAACACCGCCCGCACCTGCCACCCCGCTCCCCCGCCCGCACGCGGCCCGGCGTGCAGTTCGCCTCCCAGCGCCGTCACCCGTTCCGTGAGACCGACGATGCCGAAGCCACCGCCGTACGCGGCCTCCGGGAACGGGGTGCCGCCGTGGCCGTCGTCCGTCACGGTGACCTCCAGGCGGCCGGCGGTACAGGTCAGGCGGACGGTGACCGCCGTGGCGTCCGCGGCGTGCCGCCGTACGTTGGTCGGCGCCTCCTGGACGACCAGGCCGGCCGCCCGGAACCGCGTCGAGATCGCGGCCTGGGCCTGGCAGAACGGCCACGCCCGGCCCGGAACGTGAGCCGCGGGGCACCCCCGGTGGCGCTCACCCGAACGGTCCGGCGCCGGTGGTGGGCGTTCGGCGCCGGTGGTGCGCTGAGGGCACGCGTCACGTTCCCAGGAGGCACTCCCGATGACCCGTCGTCCGTCCCGGCTCGTCCGCGTTCTCTCCCCCGCCCTGGCAGCGGGCACGCTGCTGTGCACCGCCGCCTGCTCGGACGACGGCGGCACGGACGGCTCGCGCGTCCGGGGCGTCACCGCGTCACAGGTCGCGGGACAGCGGCAGACCCCCTCTCCCACCGCCACCCTCTCCACGGACGGCGCCCGGACCGCGTTGATCACCGAGGCGGACATCGAGGACGACTGGACGCAGGTGAAGGACACGGAGGCGGAGAACTGGCACGACAGCCTGCTCATCGGCACCGTCGACGTCTCCGACTTCCTCACCGCCAAGGCCCAGGCGTCCGACTGCCGGCGGCTGCTGGAGTCGCTGTTCGACGACGATCTGCTGGGCAGGCCGTCCGGCGCCTCCGAGCTGCGCGGCTTCCAGCAGGGCGACTCCCGCCTGCTGTACCAGGTCGCCTCCTACGACCGGACCGACCCGCAGGAGTCCCTGAACTGGCTGGGCACCCTGCCGGAGAAGTGCGACCGGTTCACCGTGACCGACGGCACCGAGAAGCGCACCGTCCAGGTCATCGAGATCTCCCTGCCCAAGGTCGGCGACGCCCGTCAGGGACTGCGCGTGACGGTGCAGGGCTCGGCCGGCGGTGACGACGCCACGCTCACCCTGGACGTCGCCGCCGTGCGCGTGGGGGACGACGCGATCACCGTCACGGCGGGCGGGCTCGACGGGGACGAGAACGAGTCGGCGCAACAGGCGGTGCAGCAGGGCACCCAGCGGCTCAAGGACGTCCTGGCCGGGAAGTCCCCCGCCCCGAGCCCCAACTGAGCGGCCCGGCACGGCGATCGACTCCCTGCGAGCCGCCGGCGCCGACCGTCGTGCCCGCTCCCCCGATTCCCGGGACAGCGTGATCATCGGAGCGGCACAATGGCGGCGACGACCGGTTCGGGTCGGGCGTGCGAGGAGAGGACGAGTCGTGAGTGATGGCCACACCCCTTCGGGAGGGTCGACGAGACTGAACACCGGTGTGGCGCACAACGCGCGCGTGTGGAACTTCTGGATCGGCGGCAAGGACAACTACGAGGTCGACCAGCAGGTCGGCGAGCACGTCGCCGGCATGTTCCCGGTCATCCGGGACATCGCCCGGGCGGACCGGGACTTCCTCGGCCGGGCCGTGTCGTTCCTCGCCGGTGAGCGCGGAGTGCGGCAGTTCCTCGACATCGGCACGGGACTGCCGACGGCCGACAACACCCACGAGATCGCCCAGCGGCTCGCGCCCGACTCCCGCGTCGTCTACGTCGACAACGACCCGATCGTGCTGGTGCACGCCCGTACCCTGCTGACCGGCACCCGCGACGGCGTCACCGCCTACATCGACGCCGATGTGCACGACCCGGACGCCATCGTCGAACGGGCCGGGCACACCCTCGACTTCACGCAGCCCGTCGCCGTGATGATGCTGGGCATCCTCAACTTCGTCCTCGACGTCGAGAAGGCCCGGGACATCGTGCGCCGGGTGATGGCCGCGGTGCCGTCCGGCAGCTTCCTCGTCCTCACCCACCCCACCTTCGACGACGAGCTCGGCGGCGCGGGCCAGATCCCGGCCATGAAGTTCTGGAACGAGAACGCCACTCCCCCGATCACCGCCCGCAGCGGCGCGGACATCGCCGCGTTCTTCGAGGGCCTCGAGGTGCTCGAACCGGGCATGGTGTCGTGCGGGCAGTGGCGTGCCGAGCCCGGGTCGGCCGTGCTGGTGCCGCAGTACGGCGCGGTGGCCGTGAAGCCCTGACGCCGGCCGCCTCCGCAGCCGGACGCGCTGCGGATCGCCCGCCGGGCCGGGCGGACAACGCCCTGCGGGTCTGCCTGCTGCAGACCGACGGGCCGGAGGACGATTGAACAGGCGTGTGGCCGGTCACAGTTCTCCAGGAGCGGCTACCCAGGAAGTCCGAACGGCTGAAAGTATGATCAAGCAATGTCTGACATGACCGAAACCACGCCCGGCTGGCTGTCCTCCGACGAACTGGAGATGACACGCGCCCGCATGCCGATCCTGTACGTCGAGGCCGTCCCGGTCCGCGTCGACGACAGCGGCGAAGTCACCAGTGTCGGCCTGCTGCTGCGCATCGGGCCGGACGGAACGGTCAGCCGGACGCTGGTCTCCGGCCGCGTACTGCACCACGAACGCGTCCGCGACGCCCTCCTGCGCCATCTGGAGAAGGACCTCGGCCCGGTCGCGCTGCCCCGGGTCCCGGCGTCGCTCCAGCCGTTCACGGTCGCGGAGTACTTCCCCACCCAGGGCATCACGCCGTACCACGACCCACGCCAGCACGCGGTGTCCCTCGCCTACATCGTGCCGGTGACGGGCGACTGCCGGCCCCGGCAGGACGCCCTCGACCTGGTGTGGTTCAGCCCGCAGGAGGCCGTCTCGGAGGCGGTGCAGAGCGAGATGCCGGGCGGGCACGGGGTGCTGCTGAAGCAGGCGCTGGCGCATGCGGGCTGCGTGATCTGACCGTCCCGGGCGGTCGGGAAAGGGCGTCCAGCAGATACCCGGGGGCGTCCCGCACGGTGCCGTCTCCGGACCGGGGGACCTCGCGGGGCCGAGGGAGCGCCGTCCGCTGGTCCGCGTCGCCGGACCCCTTACGCGATGAGCGGGTCCGCCGATTCCGGCGGACCCGCTCATCGATGCTGTCGGGACGACAGGATTTGAACCTGCGACCCCTTGACCCCCAGTCAAGTGCGCTACCAAGCTGCGCCACGTCCCGTTGCCCGTCTGACCTGGGGATTCCCCCGGCCGAACGCGCAGGGAAACAATACCGCACTCGCACCGCTGATCGCGCATCCGTTTCCGGGGAACACCGCTTGACCTCAAGTTTGCTTGAGGTTGCATGCTCGTCGTCATGACCGACGCGACACTGACGCACACGCAGACGTACACCTACGCCGATCTGCCGGGGCTGATGGGCCTGATGACCGGCGACGAGAAGCACGGCCCGGCCGCGACGTCCACGCTGGACGTGTTGTGGGTCCTCTACGACCGCGTCCTGCGGGTGAGCCCGGACAGCCGGGAGGACCCGGGGCGGGACCGGTTCCTGCTGTCGAAGGGGCACGGGCCGATGGCGTACTACGCTGTGCTGGCCGCCAAGGGCTTCCTGCCGGTGGAGTGGCTGCCCGGCTTCGGCTCTTATGACTCCCCGCTCGGCCACCACCCCGACCGGACGCTCGTGCCGGGGGCCGAGATCGGCAGCGGATCACTGGGGCACGGGCTGCCCATCGCCGTCGGCACGGCGCTGGGGCTGCGCTCCCAGGGGCTCGACGAGCCGCGGGTGTGGGCACTCATCGGAGACGCCGAGCTGGACGAGGGCAGCAACCACGAGGCGATCGCCTTCGCCGGGCCCGCGGGGCTCGACCGGCTGCACACCGTCGTCGTCGACAACGCCTCCGCCGCCTACGCGCGGCCCGGCGGGATCGCCGCCCGTTTCGAGGCGGCGGGCTGGTCCGCGCTGACCGTCGACGGCCGTGACCACGAGGCCCTGTGCGCCGCCTTCACCGCGCCGCACCCCGGCCGCCCGCACGTGGTCGTGGCCCGGGTCGAGCCGAAGTCCGCCTGAACCCCGCACCGAAAGGAACCTCTCCCCATGGACACCATGCGTGACCGTTTCGCCCCCGTCGTCTCCCGGCTCCTCGACGAGGACCCCCGGGTCGCCGTGGTCCTCGCCGCGATCGGCACGGACGGCTTCGCGGAGGCCGCCCGCCGCCATCCCGGCCGGGTCGTCGACGTCGGCATCCGCGAGCAGCTCCTGATCGGGGCGGCGGCGGGGCTGGCGCTGACGGGGTTGCGGCCCGTCGTGCACACCTTCGCCAGCTTCCTCGTGGAGCGGCCCTTCGAGCAGGTCAAGCTGGACCTCGGGCACCAGGACGCGGGGGCGGTGCTGGTGAGCGCCGCCGCCTCCTTCGACTGGCCGGCCGGGGGCTACACGCACATGGCGCCGGGCGACGTGGCGCTGCTCGACACCCTGGACGGCTGGACCGTCCACGTGCCGGGGCACCCGGACGAAGCCGAGACGCTGCTGCGGCACGCGGTCGCCGCGGGCGACGACAAGGTGTACGTACGGCTGTCCGTACAGGCCAACGGCCAGGCGCTACCGGTCGACGGCGAGCACTTCCGCACGGTCCGCGAGGGACGCTCCGGCGTGGTGGTCGCCGTCGGGCCGATGCTCGACGCGGTACTCGCCGCCACCGAGGGGCTGGACGTCACCGTCCTGTACGCGACCACCGTCCGCCCCTTCGACGGCGCCGCCCTGCGCCGGGCCACCGAGACGGCCGGGACGGACGTCGTCCTCGTCGAGCCCTACCTGGCGGGCACCTCGACGGCCGCCGCGAACGACGCGCTGGCGGATGTGCCGCACCGGGTCCTCGGGCTCGGCGTGGGCCGTCGGGAGCTGCGGCGCTACGGGCAGGTGGAGGAGCATGTCGCCGCCCACGGCCTCGACGCCCGGTCGCTGCGGGAGCGCATCGGGGGCTTCGCCGGGACGGCGGCCCTCCGGGGGTGAGACCGGGCGGACGTCACTGCGCCGGCAGGCCGAGCCGGGGGTGAGCCTCCAGGAGCCGGGTCGGGGCCGCCTGGCGCCAGGAGTCGGCGAGGATGTCCCGCAACTCGCCCTCGTCCTCGATGGCTTCGAGCCTGGCCCGCACCCAGGCGAACTGGGACTCGTGGTCGGCGATCCAGAACTTCCCCGGCTCGGCGAGCACCAGTTCGTTCCGCTCCTCCTTGGGGCAGCGCACGGCGATGGACGTCTCGTCCTCCGGCAGCGTGGCGAACATTTTTCCCGCGACCCGGAACGTGGGCATGCTCCAGGCGATCTTCTCCGTCGTGTCCGGCAGGGACAGGGCGATCCGTCGTACGTCTTCGGCATCCGGCATGGCAGGCACGGTAGCGGCTGCCACCGACAGTCACCTGGTGAGAGCGGCCGCCGGTACGTGCTTGTAGTAGATCGTCGTCGGGCGCAGCACTCCGCCCGGGTCCGCCGCGTAGTCGGGGATCGCGCCGGCCGGGGTCCAGCCGGCGGAGCGGTACAGCTGCTCGGCGGGGCTGCCGGTCTCGGTGTCCAGGTGCAGGAGGGTGATGCCGGCCGCCGCGGCCGCGGCCTCCGCCGTGGCCAGGAGCCCGCGGCCGAGGCCGCGGCCGCGGGCGTCCGGGTGCACCATCAGCTTCACGAGCTCGGCTCGGTGGCGGCTGTTGGGCTTGCCCGGGAAGGCCAGGCTCACCGTGCCGAGCACCCGCTCCCCGTCGAGCGCCGCCCAGACGACGAGCCGGCCCGCCGTGACCTCCCCGGCTCGCTCCTGCCACCAGGCCAGGGCCTGCGCGCGGCCGAGCGGGGCGAGGAAGCCGACCGAGGCGCCACCGTTCACGGTGCCGACCAGCAGGTCCGCCAAGTCCCCAGCATGTTGCAGCAGTTGAGCTGCGTCCAGGCGGATCACGGCCGCACCACCGCCAGCAGGTACCGGGTGCCCTCGGGAGCGGCGCACCGGAACCGGGTCGGTCCCCACACGCGCATCCGCAGGCAGTCCCCGGTGCGGAGGTGGTGTTCGGTGTCCTGCTCGGTCACGTCGAGAGCCCCTTCCAGGATCCAGATGTGCTGCTCGAGACCCGCCACGGGCGGGCGGTCGTAGGCGATGTCGGTTCCGGGGGCGAGGCGCGCCTCGACCAGTTCGCCGCGCAGGGCGGGGTGCGGGGGCGACACGGACCGCCGGACGAAGCCGGAGGTCCGGTCCTGCCAGACGGGCTGCGCGGCGGAACGGACCACGGCCTCCGGTTCCGCCTCGACCTCGCTGAGCAGCTGGGACATGGTGCGCCCGTAGACGGCGCACAGGCGGTTCAGGAGCGAGGCCGTGGGGCTGGTCTCCGCCCGCTCGGCCCGGGACAGGGTGGACCGGCTCACCCCGCTGCGGTCCGCCAGCTCCCCCAGGGACCAGCCGTGTTCGGCCCGGAGCCCGGCCAGGCGTGCACCCAGCCGCGCGTCGACGGGGTCCACCTCGTCGCTTCTCATATCCGGGACGCTATCCCGGATATGAGACGGTTGCGTTACGGGCCGCTCACACCCGCGCCGCCGCGCCGAGCGCGTCCAGCACGGGCCGGATGAGGGGGTGATCCTCGGCTCCCCTGCGTACGGCGGCGAAGACCCGGCGCGTCGGGGCCGTTCCGTCGACGGGGCGTACGACCACCCCGGCGAGGTCCATGCCGCGCAGCGCCGAGCGCGGCACCAGGGCGACGCCCGCGTCGGCCGAGGCGAGGGCGACGACCGCGCGGAAGTCGTCCGAGCAGTGCTCCATGCGGGGCTGGAAACCGGCGTTCTCGCAGGCCAGGATCACCACGTCGTGACAGGGATTGCCCGGATACTGGCCGATCCACGGGTCCTTGGCCAGGTCGGCGAGCGGCACCTCGGCCGCGTCGGCCAGGCGGTGGGTGACCGGGACGACCGCGTCGAAGGGCTCGGCGTACAGCGGGACGTGGGTCAGGCGCGGGTCGTCCGCGGGCGGCGCCCCGCGGTACTCGACGGCGACGGCGACGTCGACCTGCCGGTCCAGGACCATCGGCAGGCTGGCGTCGCCCTCGGCGTCCTGGACGCGGATGCGGATCCCGGGCGCCGAGTCGGCGAGAGCGGCCACGGCGGGCGCGACGACCAGGGCGATGCCCGTGGCGAAGGAAGCCACCGTGACGGTGCCGGCCGCTCCCGAGCTGTACGCGGCGAGCTCGGCCTCGGCCCGCTCCAGCTGGGCGAGGACGGCGTTGGTGTGGTTGAGCAGGATCTCGCCGGCGGGGGTGAGCCGTACGCCTTTGGCGCCGCGTTCGACGAGCCGGTGGCCGGTCTCCTGCTCCAGTGCGGCGAGCTGCTGGGAGACGGCCGACGGAGTGAGGTAGAGCGCGGCGGCAGCCGCCGTCACCGTACGGTGGTCGGCCACCGCCCGGAGGATGTGGAGCCGCCGCGCCTCGATCATGCGATCGATTGTCTCAAATGCACCGGGTGCTGCCGGTCAGCCCTCCAGCTCCGACCGTGCCGCCACGAAGGCGTCGACCGCGCGGTTGACGTCGTCCGTGGAGTGCGCGGCCGACAGCTGGACGCGGATGCGGGCCTGGCCCTGCGGCACCACCGGGTAGGAGAAGCCGATGACGTAGACGCCGCGCTCCAGCAGCAGCTCCGCCATGCGCCCGGCGACCGCCGCGTCACCGATCATCACCGGGGCGATGGCGTGGTCGCCGGGAAGGACGTCGAAGCCCTCCTCGGTCATGCGGCGGCGGAACAGGGCCGTGTTCTCGGCGAGCCGGACACGCAGGTCGTCCGCCGCCTCCAGCAGGTCGAGGACCTTCAGGGAGGCCGCCGCGATCACGGGAGCGAGGGTGTTGGAGAACAGGTACGGCCGGGAGCGCTGACGCAGGAGGGCGACGATCTCGGCGCGGGCGGCGACGTAGCCGCCGGAGGCGCCGCCGAGGGCCTTGCCGAGGGTGCCGGTGATGATGTCGACGCGGTCCATGACGCCGTGCAGTTCGGGCGTGCCGCGGCCGCCGGGACCGACGAATCCGACCGCGTGGGAGTCGTCGACCATGACCATCGCGTCGTAGCGGTCGGCGAGGTCGCAGATCTCGCGCAGCGGGGCGACGTAGCCGTCCATGGAGAAGACGCCGTCCGTGACGATCAGGCGGCGGCGCGCGTCGGAGGCCTCCTTGAGCCGGGCCTCCAGTTCGGCCAGGTCGCGGTTGGCGTAGCGCAGGCGGCGGGCCTTGGACAGGCGGATGCCGTCGATGATGGAGGCGTGGTTGAGGGCGTCGGAGATGACCGCGTCCTCCGGGCCGAGCAAGGTCTCGAACACGCCGCCGTTGGCGTCGAAGCAGGAGGAGTAGAGGATCGTGTCCTCCTGGCCGAGGAAGGCGGACAGACGCGCCTCCAGCTCCTTGTGCACCTCCTGGGTGCCGCAGATGAAGCGGACGGAGGCCATGCCGTAGCCCCAGCGGTCCAGGGCCTCGTGGGCGGCGGCGACGACCTCGGGGTGGTCGGCGAGGCCGAGGTAGTTGTTGGCGCAGAAGTTGAGGACCTCGCCGGGGCGGCCGCCCGCGGTGACGTTGACGGTGGCGGACTGCGGGGTGCCGATCACGCGCTCGGGCTTGTGCAGTCCGGCGGCGCGGATGTCGTCGAGGGTGGCGCGCAGGTCGTCGCGCACGGAGTCGAACATGGGGCAGCTCCTGAAGTGCTTGCGGTGGCAGGGGGTTACGCGGTCCAGTCGAGGATGACCTTGCCGCCGCGGCCGCTCGCCGCGTCCTCGAACGCCGCCTCGAAGTCGCGGTGGCCGTAGCGGCCGGTGATGACGGGCGCGAGGTCCAGGCCGGCCTCCAGCAGGACCGACATGGCGTACCAGGTCTCGAACATCTCGCGGCCGTAGATGCCCTTGATGGTGATCATCGAGGTGACGATGCGGGCCCAGTCGACGGGGAACTCCTCGGCGGGCAGACCGAGCATCGCGATCCGGCCGCCGTGCGTCATGTTGGCGATCATGTCGCGCATGGCCTCGGGGCGGCCGGACATCTCCAGGCCGATGTCGAAACCCTCCCGCAGTCCGAGCGTGCGCTGCCCGTCGGCGATGGTGGAGCCGGAGACGTCGAGCGCGAGGCTGACGCCGATCTTGCGGGCCAGCTCCAGCCGCTCCGCGCTGACGTCGGTGATCACGACGTTGCGGGCGCCGGCGTGCTTGGCCACGGCTGCGGCCATCAGGCCGATGGGACCGGCGCCGGTGATGAGGACGTCCTCGCCGACGAGCGGGAAGGACAGCGCGGTGTGCACGGCGTTGCCGAACGGGTCGAAGATCGCGGCCACGTCGAGGTCGACGGGCACCCTGTGCACCCAGACGTTGGCGGCGGGCAGGGCGACGTACTCGGCGAACGCCCCGTCCCGGCCCACGCCGAGCCCCACGGTGGCCCGGCACAGGTGCCGGCGTCCGGCCAGGCAGTTGCGGCACTTGCCGCAGACCAGATGGCCCTCGCCGCTGACCCGGTCGCCGACGCCGATGTCGGTGACGTCGCGCCCGGTCCCGACGACCTCGCCGACGAACTCGTGTCCGAGCACGAGCGGGGTGCTGATCGCCTGCTGGGCCCAGCCGTCCCAGGCGCGGATGTGCAGGTCCGTGCCACAGATTCCGGTGCGCAGCACCTTGATGAGGACGTCGCCGGGCCCGACGGTGGGCTCGGGGACGTCCGCGAGCCACAGCCCGGGTTCCGCCTTCTGCTTGACCAGCGCCTTCACCGCTAGGGCTCCTGGGGGTGAGTCCCGGCTCCGGGCATGCCGAAACAGCCTCTGGGCCGGGAGAGGAGTGGGATCGCACTGCAATCTGCCGTACAGCGGCCGACCGGTCCATCGAGGATTTCTTAAGCGCCGCCTCAGCTTTCCTTCACGCCCTCGGGGGCCCGCGCCGGGCTTCAGTAGGGCGGCAGGCCGTCCCTGCTCTCCAGTTCCACGACGAGCAGCGCGGCGTGTTCCTTGATCGCCGTCAGGCCGGGCTTCCCCCACGGGCGCGGCTCGACGTCCGCGACGCTGACCGTGCCCAGCACCAGACCGGTGCCGTCGATGAGCGGCGCCCCCAGATAGGAGCGGATGCCGAACTCGTCGACCACCGGGTTGCCCGCGAACCGCGGGTAGTCGCCGACGTCCTCCAGGACGAGGGCCTTGCGGCGTGCCACCACATGGGGGCAGAAGCCGTGGTCGCGGGGCAGGGCCCGGCCGAGGCGCGGGCTGGTGCCGTCGCTGCGCACCACCGGCGCGACGGCCGGCACGAACAGGCCCGCGTAGAACTGCCCGTGCTCGTCGGGGAGGTTGACCATGGCGTAGGGCGCCCCGGTGAGCTCGGCGAGGCGGTGCGCGAAGGCGTCGAGTGCGGGTTCGGGGCGCTCCCCCAGACCCAGTCGGCGCAGACGGCGGGTGCGGGCGGGAGCCTCCTTGTCCTCGGGTGTGAGCAGCAGACGACCGGCCGGGCGTGGCGGGTCGTAGGTCATGGGCGAGCTCCTGGGCTGTGGGCTTGCGTCATATATGCACTCCGTGGCGGGTGTGAGGGGGTCACATGTGGGCGCCGTACTCCGTCGCGGGGGCCGGGGTATGGGCGATGAGATGGCGTACCAGGGTCAACAGGGTCTGGACCCCGGAGCTGGAGATCCGCGCGTCGCAGCACACGACCGGGACGTCCGGGGACAGATCCAGCGCGCCGCGCACCTCCTCGGGGTCGTAGCGGTACGCACCGTCGAACTCGTTGACGGCGACGATGAAGCCGAGGTCGCGCTGTTCGAAGAAGTCGACGGCGGCGAAACACTCCTGCAGCCGGCGGGTGTCGGCGAGGATGACCGCACCGAGCGCGCCCTCGCACAACTCGTCCCACATGAACCAGAAGCGCTCCTGCCCGGGCGTGCCGAACAGGTACAGCACGTGCTCCGGGTCGAGGGTGATGCGGCCGAAGTCCATGGCCACGGTCGTCTCGACCTTGTTCTCGATGCCGTCGAGGTTGTCGGTCGCGGCGCTGACGGTGGTGAGCAGCTCCTCCGTGCTGAGCGGCGCGATCTCGCTGACCGCGCCGACGAAGGTCGTCTTGCCCACGCCGAACCCGCCCGCCACCAGGATCTTCAGCGCGGTGGGGAACGGGTCGGCACCGTGGCCCGGTCCGTCGGTGTAGTCAGAGCTGTCGTCGTAGTCCATCGAGCACTGCCTCCAGAAGGGCCCGGTCCGTCGGGTTGTGGTGGAACGCGGGGGGCTTGGTGGTCAGCGCCCCGCAGTCGACGAGGTCCGCCAGCAGCACCTTGGTCACGGCCACCGGCAGTTTGAGATGGGCGGCGACCTCGGCGACGGCGACGGGCACCCGGCACCGTTCGAGCGCCTGCGCGTGTTCGGGGCCGAGATAGCCGAGGGGGGTCGCCCCGGTGGCCATCACCTGCGACACGAGGTCGAGCGCGACGGTCGGACGGGTGCGGCCGTTGCTGACCGTGAACGGCCGCACCAGCCGCCCGGCCGCGTCGTCGAGCCAGGGCCCGTCACCGGCCGCCGTCACGCTCAAGGCCTCATCGCCGGGGATTCGACGGACTGCCGGGGTGCGGTCACCAGGTAGGGGCGGACGCTCTTGACCAGCATGGCCATCTCGTAGCCCAGCACGGCCGCGTCGGCCTCGCGGCCGGCGAGCACGGCCAGGCAGGTGCCGGAGCCGGCGGTGGTGACGAACAGCAGGGTCGAGGCGAGCTCGACGACGACCTGCCGCACGTCGCCGCCGTCGCCGAAGCGGACCCCGGCGCTGCGGCCGAGTGAGTACAGGCCGGAGGCCAGGGCCGCCATGTGGTCGGCGCTGTCCGGGTCGAGGCCGTGCACGGATTTCACGAGGCCGTCGCAGGACAGCAGCACGGCGGCGCTGGTGTGCGGTACGCGCTGTACGAGGCCGCTCATCAGCCAGTCGAGATCGGAAACATGGGCGGTCGGCGCATCGCTCGCCATGGTGGATCGACTCCTTGGGGTACGAAGGTCTGCGGGAGCGCTGGAGGTGGGGGTGGGAAGGGGGGTGGTCATCCGGCCGGTGCGCTCCCGTCCTGCCGGGTGGTGGTCGTGCGGTGGTCGGAACGGGCCCCGGGGGCCGGTCTGGCCGAGGGGGACAGCTCCGAGGGGAGCGCCTCCCGGTGGACCGGCCGGACGGGCATCGGGTCCCGGTGTGCGGGGCCGGAGGAGGCCGGGTCCGTGGGGTCGGAGTCCATGTGTGCGGGGTCCATGTGAGCGGAGCCCATGTGTGCGGAGCCCATGGAGGAATCCACGTGTGCGGAATCCATGAGGGCGGAATCCATGTGAACGTGGCCCAGCGGTGCGGCGTCCGTGTAGGCGGCCCCCATGGGGGCGGAGCCCATGGAGGCGGACGCCGTGGAGGTTTCCGCCGTGTCGCCCCACTCCATGTTCCCGGCCTCCAGGTTCTGCTGGGCCTCCGCGAGGCTGATGCCGCGCTGGAAGGCCGCCATCAGACCGGGGTCGTGGCTCACGAGGTCCTCGGGGTCCTGCCGTGGCGTCGGACCGTCGCGCAGCTGGGGCACGATGTGCTCCTGGGCGCGGCGGCGGGGCAGTTGGGGCTTGCCCATGGTGCCGCGCACGGTGCCGTTGCGCGGGGTGGGAGGCTCGGTGACGTTCTCGGCGAGGATCCGCCGGTCGTCGGGACCGATGCCGGGCCGTGCCTCGGCCGGGGTGGGGCGCTCCCGGCGGGCCCCGCGCACCGGCAGGGGCGCGGGCCGGCCGCCCTGGGCGCTCCCGCCCGGGCCTGCTTCGGATTCCCGCTCGTGCCCTCGGGAGGCCGCGGGAGCCGGAAGCGGGGCCGAGGACCCTGCTCCGGACGCGGGCAGCGGCACGGACGAGACCCCGAAGTCAGCGCCCCCGACCGGGGATCGTCCTCCGGACGCGCCCGGGCCGGTGCTGGTGCCGGGGCCGCTCCCGGTCCCGTTCGGACCAGGCAGCCCGGCCGGCCCGTCCGGCCGCC
>NZ_WWIC01000109.1:0-26472 GCF_009872555.1 Streptomyces sp. SID5643 | reverse complement strand
CCGGAGCCGACCAGGGTGGTGCCTGCCGAGGTTCCTGAGCCGACGCGCGTGGTGCCTGCGGAGGTTTCGGAGTCCGCCGGGGTCGTGCCTGACGGGGCTCCTGAGCCGACGCGGGGCGTGCCTGTTGCGGCTCCTGAGCCGACGCGGGTGGTGTCTCCTGAGGCGTCGGAGTCCGTCGGGGTCGTGTCCGCCGAGGTGCCGGAGCCGGCCAGGGCGGTGGCCTCGGAGGCTCCCGAGCCCACCCGGGTCGTGCCCGCCGAGGCTCCCGAGCCCACCCGGGGCGTGCCCGCCGAGGTGCCCGAGCCGACCCGCGTGGTGTCTTCCGCGGCACCCGAGCCCACGCGGGGAGCGCCTCCCGAGGCTCCTCGACCCACACGAGTGGCGTCCTCCGACGGACCCGAGCCCACGAGGGTCGTGGCGGCCGGCGCTCCCGAACCCACCCGCGTCGTGTCCCGCGAGGACCGGCACGGGGACGGGGAGGGTGAGGTGGACCGGCCGGCCAGGGCGAGGCCCCCGCGGGTCGTCCCGCCCGAGGGTGACGGGCGTTGAACCGCGAGACGAGCCTGTTCTCGGGGCGGCCCTCCGAGTTGATCGGGCAGCAGATCGCCGGGTACCGGATCGAACAGGAGATCGGGCGCGGCGGCATGGCCGTCGTCTACCGGGCCCGCGACCTGCGCCTGGAACGCACCGTCGCCCTGAAACTGCTCGCCCCGGAACTCGCCCGCAACGACACCTTCCGCCGCCGGTTCACCCACGAGTCCCGAGCCGCCGCGGCGATCGACCACCCGCACATCGTGCCGGTGTTCGAGGCCGGTGAGACGGACGGCGTGCTGTACATCGCGATGCGGTACGTCGCCGGCAGCGACCTGCGGCACGTTCTCGACCGCGAGGGCCCGATGCCGCCCGTCACCGCCGTGCGCGTCGCCGCCCAGGTCGCCTCCGCGCTCGACGCGGCCCACGACCACGGACTGGTCCACCGGGACGTCAAGCCCGGCAACATCCTGGTCTCCCGCGGCACCGACAGCGACCACCCCGAGCACGTCTACCTCACCGACTTCGGCCTGACGAAGAAGTCGCTGTCACTGACCGGCTTCACCACCGTCGGCCAGTTCGTCGGCACGCTCGACTACGTCTCCCCCGAGCAGATCTCCGGCAAGCCGGTCGATGCCCGCTGTGACGTGTACGGGTTCGCCTGCGTCGTCTTCGAGACCCTGGCCGGCCATCCGCCCTTCCTCCGCGACGACGACATGGCCCTGCTCTGGGCCCACCAGTACGACGAACCTCCGCCGGTGACCGAGGACCGGCCGGACCTCGACCCCCGGGTCGACCCCGTCTTCGCCCAGGCCCTCGCCAAGATCCCCGACGACCGGTACCCGTCCTGCCTCGCCTTCGTCGCCGCACTGCGCGCCGCGACGACCGGCGGCGGGAAGGGCGGTGCCACGAGGCAGCCCACACGAGTCGACCGACAGTTGCCGGGCGTGGGGGAGGAGCGGCCCAAGCCACCGCCGCGCTGGGCCGAACCGGTCTTCGTGGAGCGGACGTAGAACGGCCGTCAGCCCTCGCTGTCGGGACGCACCTCGCCGCGCCGCCGTACGTGCCGGGCCGCCAGCGCCCCGGCGAACCCGGTCACCAGCCCCCACGGGACGGCCAGGCCGACGGCACCCCACAGCCTGGGTCTCAGGAACAGCTCACCCCCGAGTCCGCCGCCCAGATCCCCGATGCCGAGCACGGACAGGCCGTAGTGCGCGGAGACGCGTCCGACGAGGCAGATCATGAACACCGTGAGCACGAGGGCGACGGCCATGTGCACCGCGTGCTGCCAGGCGCGCACCCGGGCCGGCGACCGGGCCGCCATCACGAACGCGGCTGCCAGCAGCAGCACGACGTCGACGACCAGCAGCCACCACACCCGGCCGTCGTGCTCGGCCAGGGTGCGCAGGTTCAGTTCGGAGATGTCCGGGGTGCGCAGCACCTCGTCGAGCACCTGCGGCATGGGCAGTCCGAACGGCCCCTCCACCCGGCCGTTCCAGGTGGCGCCGAGTCCGATCGTCAGCGCCGGCCACACCAGGTTGGGGAGGCCGAGCAGGATCAGGGCGAACGTCTCCCGCGCGTTCCCCTTGGTCGCCGCGACGACCAGAGCGATGATCACGCCGATGACGACACAGGCCAGCAGCAGCGCGACCATCGCGTACGCGGCCGGCCGCACCGACGCCTGGAAGCGCAACAGCCCCGGGGGCAACGGGGCCCCGCGCGACACCAGCAGCGCCAGCACCAGCACCCCGGCCAGCCACACCACCCCGACGAACACGGACAGCGGAACGTCCGTGGTGAAGCCGACCTTCGGTGACGCGCCGAACAGGTCGCCCAGTTCACCCAGTGTGTCGTCCCCGAGTGAGATGTCGAAGGTGTGGCGGGCGGCGAGCGTCAGGCCGATCAGCGCCGGCAGCCACAGTGCCGCCACCCGGCCGGCCCACCCGGCCAGTTCCCCGGCTCCGGTGACGGCGCGGTGCCGCAGCGGCCGCAGGAACCCCCAGGCGACGACCAGCGCCCCCGTCAGCGTGACGGACAACGGAATCACCGTCAGATCCGCCTGGGTATCGGCGAGATCGCCCACGCTTCCCGTGAGCTTCACCGTGCCGCCGACGGCGGTGACCATCGTGGCCGCGACGACGGGGGCGAAGGAACCGTCCGGAAGATCCGCGGCCCCGGCCGCCCACAGACCCAGGCCGGCCACCACCACCATGGCGAGCAGCCCGCCGAGCACCGTGACGAGGGCATGCGCCCAGCCGTGGCGGGCGACGGCCCGCTCGCCGGAGGTGCGTGCCTGGCCGGAGGGGGTGCGCGAACTCACGCTGTCACGCTAAGCAGCCGCCGCGCCGGGCGCCCGCCGGAGGGGTCCGTCCGCGTCGGCTTGCGGGGCATATAGGACCGGAGCACACAATGAACCTGTAGTGGAACAAGCGGTGTACATCTGGGTAGACCACCTCAGGTGGAGGCCGCAGAGAACCCACGCGGGGAGAAGAACTCGTGAGCGTCGATCCGCCGTCGTCCGGCCGCCCCACAGGACCTCCCTCCGGCCCGCTGTCGGGCCCCTCCCAACCGCCGCCGGGCGGCGGCCCGCCCGGGGAGCCGCCCACGGGAGGCGGAAGGGAGCCGGAGCCCCGCCGGCCGTGGTGGGGGTCCGTGCCCCGTGTCGCGATCATCGCCACCGCGGTGGTGGCCGCCGTCATCCTGGCCGTGGTGCTCTCCCGGCCCGACAACGGCGGCACCGGCGCGTCCGACGGCGGTACCAGCACCTCCAGCGGTGAGGTCTTCCTCCAGCCCGCAGCGGAGAGCGGCCCCGACGCGTTCACCGAGTCGACGGCCGAGGAGAAGAGCTCCGCCTCACCGGTCTCGCCCTCGGGGGCCACCGAGCCGGCACCGCAGAACGCCGTCCGGGGCGTGAAAGGCGACGCGCCCGGCCTGTACGGCGGCACCCGCAACGTCGCCAGCTGTGACGTGGAGAAGCAGATCACGTACCTCGGGGAGGCCCCGGACAAGCAGCGCGCGTTCGCCTCGGTCGCCCGGATCGAGCCGTCCGAGGTCCCCTCCTACCTGCGCTCGCTCACCCCCGTGCAGCTGCGCATGGACACCCGCGTCACCAACCACGGCTACAAGGACGGCGCCCCCACCAGTTACCAGGCCGTCCTCCAGGCCCGCACGGCCGTCCTGGTCGACGACCGCGGCGTGCCCCGGGTGCGGTGCGCGTGCGGCAACCCGCTGTCCCCGCCGGTGGCCCAGCAGAGCGCGCCCAGGACGACCGGCGAAGCGTGGCCGGGCTACACGTCGTCGAACGTCGTCATGGTGACGCCGGCCCCGGAGCCGGTCGACGCCTTCGTGATGTGTGAACCGGACGGCGAGTGGTTCGAGCGCCAGCCGGGCGACACGGGCAAGAAGGACCAGAAGACCAAGAAGCCCGCCAAGCCCTCCCCGTCGGCGAGCGTCACCACGCCCACGGCACCGCCCGGCACGACGTCGTCGCAACCGCCCACCAGTGAACCGCCGGCCTCGGACACGGACACGACCGGGCCGACGACGGACGAGCCGCCGACGTCCGAAACCCAGCAGCCCCCGCCCGACACCGGCACCGACACCGGAAGCGACACCGGCGGCGGCACGACGGAACAGGCCCCGGCCTCCTGACCGGGCGGCCTTCCTGACCGGGCCGGTTCAGGCGGCGCGGACCACCAGGGCGTAGTCCCCGAGTCCGAGCAGCCGATCGGCCGGCAGGTCGCCGTGAGCGGTGACGACCGCCTCGATCCGGCCCGTCTCCGGTTCGAACGCGACATCCTGGACCGTGCCGAGCGTGTCGCCCGTCTCGGTGAGGATCCGCAGCCCCGGCAGCTCGTGGTGCGGCGGCACCTCGGCCGGTTCGGCGGTGGTGCGGACCAGCACCGCGTCCGGCCCGACGGCGTGCAGCGCGCCCCAGGCCAGCACGGTCTCCTTGCGGGAGTGCCGGCCGCGCACCCGGACGTGGGTGATCACACCGGACACGGCGTCGACCGTCAGCGACCTCAGGGCGCCCACCTCCTCCGCCTCGGTCAGCGTCAGCACCGGCAGGCCCCGTGCCTCGGAGAACAGCATCATGACGCCGTCCCCTCCCGCCCTGCCCGGAAGGCCCCGACCCGGGAGGCGAAGGCGGGCAGGTCGTCGGCGACGTAGCGGGTGGCGTCCGCCGGGATGACCAGCGCCCGGCCCGAGACGGCGAGTGTCTCGCCGCGCGGTACGTACACGCGGTGCCTACGGCGTCGGGAACCCTGCACCAGCGCCTTGCCGGCGGCGATCCGGAACCCGACGACCCGGCCGCTGGTCCCGCCCTCGACGATCACGTCGAGCACGGTGCCGACCTCGGCACCCTCGTCGGTCAGCACCTTCGCGTGCAGCACCCGGCCCTGCTGGGCCTCCCGGCGGGCCACCACGACGGACGTGTCCTGGAGCGCGAGGGCATCGCGGATCATGACCGCGTGCGGACCCAGCGCGTGCACCGTCGACCAGGGCAGACTCTGCTTCAGCGGGCCCGACAGCAGACCCCGGCCGCTGAGTGTGAAGCCGGTGATCCGACCGGCGGCGGCGTCGAAGACGGTGTCCTTGACCTGGGCGACGGCCTCCCCGCCCAGGGTGACCACCGGAAGGGTCGTCAGGCTCCGCGCAGCCAGCAGCTCGTTCATCGCAGGCTCTTTCCGCCGGGCCGGCGCCTGACCGCGATGACGGTCCCCGACCGGCGGCCCGCCTGGACGGCGAGTGCCACCACCGCGACGGCTACGAGCGCCGCGACTACCACGACCAGCCATGTCCACCAGGCCACCGCGCACCTCCGGCGATCCGGCCCGGCCGCCCTCGGCCGGTCCTGATTTCTTCCGGGTGCCCCGCGAAGGGGGGACAATGCCCGGGTCACCGCATGGTGGAGAATCTGTCAGGACTGTGAAGCCCGGCTCGGGGTACGAGCACTGGTGCAGAGCGTCCGGCCGGTCCGGCTTCCCAGAGAGAAAAGAATGATCGATCACCTGGACGGGGCAGTGATACCGACTGGTTTCGACGTGCCCGTGGAACCGCTGAGGCGGGCGGCACACTACACCGGTGAGCAGGGATGCATCGCCGAGGCACGGTCCTTCGCCGCGCTCTTTCTCGAGCAGCTCAGGACCGAGTGGTGCGCGCGGATCGACGAGCGGGTCGACGGCGCCGTGCTGCTGGTGGTGAGCGAGCTGGTCACCAACGCCGACCGGCACAGCAACGGGCCGTACATCCTGGAGCTCGTCGGCACCGACAGCGCCGTGACGGTGTCGGTCTACGACAGCAGCTCCGCCCTGCCCCGCATCTTCCCGCGCAATCCCGAGCGCATCGGCCGGCACGGCCTGGAGATCGTCCACGCGCTCGCGGAGCAGGTCAGCGTGGAACGGGTGCCGGTGGGCAAGCGGGTGCGCGCGGTGCTGCCGCTCTCCGAGGCAACTCAGGTCTGATTCCTTCCGGGGTGAGTTGCGTCACCCGGAAGGAATCAGAACGAAGGAATCACAACGAGAGCCGGAACGCAGTCGCGGGTGCCGCCCCACTCCCGCATGGGGGACGGCACCCGCTGGTCGCACGCCGCTGTCAGGCGCAGCCCAGTTCGCCCAGCATGCCCTCGCGCAGCCGCGTGATGATCCGCTTGATCAGGCGGGAGACGTGCATCTGCGAGCAGCCGAGCCGCTCACCGATCTCCGCCTGGGTGGCCTCCTCCACGAACCGCATGTGGATGATCTGCCGGTCGCGCTCGCTCAGCTCCGCCATGAGCGGGGCGAGCGAATGGAAGTCCTCGACGAGCCGCAGCCCGTCCTCCTCCACACCGATGAAGTCGGCCAGGACCGCCTCGCCGCTCTCCGGGCCGTCGCCGGTGAGGGCGGCGTCCAGGGACGACGAGTTGTAGCCGTTCGCCGCGATCTGCCCCTCGACGACCTGGCGCTCGGAGATGTTCATCAGGGTGGCCAGTTCGGCGACCGTCGGTTCGCGGTCCAGCCGGCTGGCGAGTTCCTCGCGGGCCTTGGCAAGCTCCACGCGCAGCTCCTGGAGCCGCCGCGGCACGTGCACCGCCCACGTCGTGTCGCGGAAGAAGCGCTTGATCTCGCCGACGATGTACGGCAGCGCGAAGGACGTGAACTCGACCTCGCGCGAGAGCTCGAACCGGTCGATGGCCTTGATCAGACCGATCATGCCGGTCTGGACGATGTCCTCCATGTCGTCACCGCGGCCGCGGAACCGGCCGGCCGCGAAGCGCACGAGCGACATGTTCATCTCGATCAGGGTGTTGCGCGCGTACTGGTATTCGTGCGTGCCCTCTTCGAGCTCCGTCAGGCGCTGGAAGAACTGGCGGGACAGCTCCCTGGCGTCCCGCGGGGCGACGGACCGCGGGTCCACGACGCCCGGCAGTACTCCGTCACCCGCGCTGGCCTCGGTGTTCTCTTCGACGACCTGTGCCTTCGACCGGATCACGGCGGTCTCCATTACCTCTCCCGAACGTCACGGCGGACATCTGCATAGGTACTCCCGAGTTGCGGGTACCCGGCTCGGCGCGCACCATGCCCCGCCATTCTCCCACGGGCGAAATCGGGCGGAATGTGCCCATCCGTCGTTGTGGACGCGTGATTCCACCCAGGGCGGAACGCCGGGCCCTTCCCCCGGCGGCCGGGATTCCTAGGCTGGAGCAGTGAACAGCCACCTGCCGAACGAAGCCCGAGTCTTCCCTCTGCGCCCGCACGGCGTGCGCCCCTCCGGAGCACCGCCGCGCCAGGCGCCGCCGGCCCCCGCCGGCAAGGAGCCGCTGTGGCGGGACCTGGTGGGAGACGTGCTGCGCCGTGAACGCCTGAAACAGGAGCGCACCTTGAAGGACGTAGCCGACGAGGCGCGGATCTCCATGCCCTACCTCTCGGAGGTGGAGCGCGGCCGCAAGGAGGCCTCCTCGGAGGTCCTCGCGGCCGCCGCCCACGCCCTCGGACTGAACCTCGGCGACCTGCTGACGCGGGCGCAGGGCGAATTGGTCCGGCTCACAAGCCGCCAGGTACCGGGCGGCGGCCGCGCGACCCGTGCCAGGACCGGTGCGTCGCACGACGGGATGTGCCTGGCTGCCTGAGGACGCCGAGCCGGCGCCTCAGACCCTCGCCAGGCGCCGGCTCACCACCTCGTCGGCCAGCCCGTACGCCACCGCTTCCTCGGCGGTGAACACCTTGTCGCGGTCCATGTCCGCGCGCAGCGTCGCGATGTCATGGTGCGTGTGCCGGGCCAGCACCTCCTCGACCTGGGCGCGGATCCGGACCATCTCCTTGGCCTGGATGGTGAGGTCGGAGATCGCGCCCCGGCTGCCGCCCGTGGCGGGCTGACCGAGCAGCACACGCGCGTGCTCCAGGACGAACCGCCGCCCTGGATCCCCGCCGGCCAGCAGCACGGCCGCCGTCGACGCCGCTTGCCCCACGCAGAACGTGGAGATCGGCGCCTGCACGTACGTCATGGTGTCGTAGATCGCCATGAGCGAAGTGAACGAGCCGCCGGGGGAGTTGATGTAGATCGCGATCTCGTTCTCCGGTGCCGCCGACTCCAGGTGGAGGAGCTGCGCGATGACGACGTTGGCGACGCCGTCGTCGATCTCGGTGCCGAGGAAGATGATCCGCTCGGACAGCAGGCGGCTGAAGACGTCTGAGGAGCGCTCGCCGTTCGCGGTCCGCTCGACGACGTACGGAATCGTGTAGTTCCCCATGTCACAGCCCCATCCGTCGCTTCGAGGCGGCCGGGCGGACGTCCGTGAGGGACTGAAGGACCCGGTCCACCATGCCGTACTCCTTGGCCTCCTCGGCCGTGAACCAGCGGTCGCGGTCGCCGTCCCGGGCGATGGTCTCCGGCGTCTGGCCCGTGTTCTCGGCGAGGAGCCGCTCCATGGTCCGTTTGCTGTGCTCCAGGTTCTCCGCCTGGATCTCGATGTCGGCGGTGGTGCCGCCGATGCCCGCGGACCCCTGGTGCATCATGATCCGCGCGTTCGGCAGGGCGTAGCGCTTGCCCGGTGTGCCGCCGCAGAGCAGGAACTGGCCCATGCTCGCAGCGAAACCCATGGCGAGCGTCGAGACGTCGTTGGGGATCAGACGCATCGTGTCGTAGATGGCCAGGCCCGCGTACACCGACCCGCCCGGGCTGCTGATGTACAGGCTGATGTCGGTCCGCGGGTCCTCCGCCGACAGCAGGAGCAACTGGGCGCAGACCCGGTTGGCGGACGCCTCGGTGACCTCGGTGCCGAGGAACACGATGCGCTGCCCCAGCAGTTGGGCGGCGAGGTGGTCGTCGAGGCGCGTCGGCGGGGCGTCGCCCTCCTCTGCGCGGGGTGTGAGCGTGCCGAGTGGAGTCATGGGTTCTCCTCGTGGTGGCGGGATGTGCCGTCGACCCCACTCTTGACCTCGGACGACGCCCGCGAACGGTTTCTCTGCCCTCGGCAGATCCGCTACGGGCGGAGCCCCCCGGCTCAGCCCTTGTCGCGCAACTGGCGGAAGAACGCCCGCACATCACCCACCAGCAGGTCCGGCTCCTCCATCGCCGCGAAGTGCCCGCCGCGGTCGAACTCCGTCCAGCGGACGATGTTCTCCGTACGCTCCGCCTTGTGCCGCAGCGGGATCTGCGGGTCGCCGGCGAAGGACGCGACCCCGGTCGGCGCGGTGGAGGGCTCCTGCGGGGCGGCGGTCCTCTCGCCCCGGGCGTGGGCGCGCTCGTAGTAGATGCGGGCCGATGAGCCGGCCGTCCCCGTCAGCCAGTACAGCATCACGTTCGTGAGCATCAGGTCCCGGTCGACGGCCTCCTCGGGCAGCTCCTCCGCGTCCGTCCACTCCTGGAACTTCTCGACGATCCAGGCGAGTTGACCTACGGGTGAGTCCGTGAGCGCGTAGGAAAGCGTCTGCGGACGGGTGGACTGCACGTGGAAGTAGCCCGTGCCGTCGCGGGACCACTGCGCCCACCTGCGCCACGAGGCCAGCGCACGCTCCCGCTCGGCCGGGCTCAGCACCTCCAGCTCCCCGGCGGCCGGCTCGACGGCGGCCTGGGCGCCGGGCAGCAGATTGAGGTGGAGGCCGATCACCCGGCCGCCGTGGACGCGCCCCAGCTCCCGGGAGATCGCCGCCCCCCAGTCACCGCCCTGCGCGCCGAACCGCTCGTAGCCCAGGCGCGTCATCAGTTCGGCCCACGCGTCGGCGATCCGGCGTGCCTCCCAGCCGGTCTCCCGGGTGGGGCCCGAGAAGCCGAAGCCGGGGATGCCCGGCAGCACGAGGTGGAAGGCGTCGGAGGGATCGCCGCCGTGGGCGGCCGGGTCGGTCAGCGGTCCCACGATGCCGGCGAACTCCACGATCGACCCAGGCCACCCGTGCGTGACGATCAGCGGGGTGGCGTCGGGCTCGGGCGAGCGGATGTGCGCGAAGTGCACCCGGGCGCCGTCGATCTCGGTGGTGAACTGCGGCCACGCGTTCAGCCGCGCCTCCGCGGCCCGCCAGTCGTAGTCGTGCCGCCAGTACCGCACCAGCTCGCGCAGATAGCCCGAGGGAACGCCGTACGACCAGCCCACGCCGGGCAGCTCGTCCGGCCAGCGGGTCCGGTCGAGGCGGTCGTGGAGGTCGTCGAGGTCGCTCTGCGGTACGTCGATGCGGAAGGGATAGATGCGGCTGTCGGCGGGCGAAGACGTCATGACCGGATGCTAGTTCCGAACGGTGTAGCGGCCATCCGCTTTGCCCGGCCCCCGGCCGATGAGTTCCGGGGCGAGTGCCGGTCGACAGTGGTGACAGCGTTCGACGCGTGCAGGAGGACCCATGACCACCGACGGTTTCACCACGTGCCTCTGGTTCGACGGCCAGGCCGAGGAGGCCGCCCACCACTACGTCTCGATCTTCAAGAACTCCAGCATCGGCAAGATCGCGCGCTACCCCGAGGGAGCGCTCCAGGCCGCCGGCGGCGTGATGACGGTCGAGTTCACGGCCAACGGGCACCGGTTCCTCGGGCTCAACGGTGGCCCGCAGTTCACGTTCACCGAGGCCACGTCCTTCATGATCTTCTGCGAGAACCAGGAGGAGATCGACTACTACTGGACCAGGCTCACCGAGAACGGCGGCGAGCCGGGCCCCTGCGGCTGGCTCAAGGACCGGTTCGGCGTGTCCTGGCAGGTCGTCCCGGACCGGCTCCCCGAGATGATCAGCGACCCGAACCCGGCGAAGGCGTCCCGGGTGACCCAGGCGTTCATGGCGATGAGCAAGTTCGACATCGCCGCACTGGAGAAGGCGTACGCCGGCGAGTGACGTGTCCCGGCACACAGGGGCGGAGCCGTCTCCGCCCCTACGCCGTCTCGGCCAGGATCTCCCCGATCACATGCCGGGAGTTCTCCGCGACCGGCGGGTTGGTGTCCCAGTAGTAGGGCAGGGCGATGACCGCGATCGACAGGGCCCAGCCCCGCGCCCGTGCCCATTCGGCCTCGCCGGCGCCCACGGCCTCGCGGAAGACGCCGCGCACCGAGGCGGGCAGCACACACCAGGCGCCGATGAGGTCGACGGCGGGATCCCCCACCCCCACCGTGCCGAAGTCGATCACGGCGCTCAGCCGCCCGCCCGTGACCAGGAGGTTCCCGGCCATCAGGTCGCCGTGGGCCCAGAGCGGCGGCCCGGTGTGCTCCGGAGCCCGCAGGACCTCCTCCCACGCCCTGGTCACCGCGGCGGTGTCGACCCGCCCCGAGAGCAGCCCGAGCGCCTCACGCACGGAGGGGTCGCGGGAAGCCAGCGGCATGCCCCGGTCACCCGGAGGCCCCTCCGACGCGTCGATGCGGCGCAGGGCCGTGATCCACGCCGCCAGGTCCCCGGCGAGCAGGGCGGGCTCCTCGATGCTGCCCGGCACCGGGTTGCTGCCGTCGAGCCAGCCGTAGACCGACCAGGGCCACGGGAACCCGTCACCGGGATCGCCCCGGCCGAGGGGTTCGGGCGAGGCAGCGGGCAGGCCCGGGCCCAGCCGGGGCAGCCAGCGCAGCTCGTGCGCGACGGCCTCCACGGCGCGGGGGTGCCGGGGGAGCCTTACGACCTTGTCCGCGCCGAGGCGGAACATGGCGTTCTCCGTCCCGGACGACTCCAGCCGCCGCAGGGGCAGCCCGGCCCACTGCGGGAACCGTCCCGCGATCAGCCGGCCGACGAGGGAGACGTCGACGGCAAGCTCGTCCTCATGCATCCGCACCGCGCACATGACGCCCATTCGAACGGTCAACGCGCCGCCTGTCGAATGGTTTTGGTGACCTCCCGGGCCATGCGCAGGATGCCGGGGGAGCGGACCGGGCAGGGCTTGGGCCGGGTGGTGGTCGGCGCCAGGCAGAAGTGCAGATAGTCGTCGTCGCGGTGCAGGGCCGTGCGGTCGCGGCCGGGCTGTGTGCACAGGCCGGGGCGGGCACGCTCGTGGGCCGTGCACGGCAGGTACTGCGCCCAGGCGTAGCGGTCCGCGGCCGGACTCACCGCCTTTCCGGCGTCCGCCACGAGGTCGCCCGCGGCGGCGGCCCGCTTCTCGTAGAGCGCGTTGACGCGCCGGACCCGGTCGGGGGTGATCGGGTCCGGGCCCTGGGACACCCAGACGATCCGCGGGCGGCTGCCGCCCCCCGCCGCGGTGATCTGCTCGGTGAGCCGACGCGCGTCGGCGTCGTAGCGGCGGAAGTAACGGGCCGGGGACTTGTCGTAGGTGATGCCGTCCATGCACGGCGTATAGCCCCAGGAGTTCCCCCAGAACTGAAGGACCACGAAGTCGGGCCGCAGCCTGCGCACCAGCGCGGCCGCCTTGTCGGCGGCCGGCACGAGGGACCGTTCGGCCGTCCCCTCCAGGTAGTCGCACAGGGTGGTGCCGGAATACGGGGCGCCGGTGTACCGCGCCTTCAGGTCCCGGCGTAACTCCTGGCCCACTACCTTCTGGCTCTCCATCGCCAGCGAGTCGCCGAGGTACAGCACCCTGGGTGCCTTCCCCGGCTCCGGGCCGGAGGAGGCGGGGGCCCGCTGATGAGTGGTGGCCGACGCGCGCGGCGCGGCCGGCGCCGGCTCCTCGGGTCCGGACGCGGGATCCCCGCACCCGCCGAGGAGCACCCCGGCCACTGCTGCCCCCACGATCCACGGCTTGCGCATACGGCAACTCCCGCCCCCGCCACCGATACGGCACTCAGGCAAGCACAGCCGGGCGCCGGGGGGAAGACATCCGCCGGACGCGATGGCCCGGGCCCGCCGGACGCGGCCACCGGGCGGCCGATCCGCTCGACGCGCGGGCCGGCCACCGGGTGACTAGCGTGAGGAAGCGGACGATTCCATCCATTCGGAGAGGGCCGTGGTCATGGCCGTGCAACCTGAAGGAACCCCCTGCTGGGCCGACGCGATGTTCGGCGACCTCGAAGGGGCCAAGAGCTTCTACGGGGACGTCCTCGGCTGGACCTTCGCCGAGGCGTCCGCGGAGCTCGGCAACTACACGGAGGCCTACGCGAACGGCAAGGCGGTCGCCGCCGTCGTCCCGCCCATGCCCGGCCAGGAAGGCCTGTCGCAGTGGTGCCTGTACTTCGCCGCCGACGACGCCGCCGCCACCGCCGGCCGGATCCGTGACAACGGCGGCGAGGTGCTGATGGAGCCCATGCAGGTGGCCGACTTCGGCACCATGTGCCTGGCCCGCGACCCCGGCGGCGTCGTCTTCGGCGTCTGGCAGGCGGGCACCCACGAGGGCTTCCAGGCGATGGCCGAACCCGGTGCCTACACCTGGGCGGAGGTCTTCACCCGCGAGCCCGCGAAGTCCGACGCGTTCTTCCCCGCCGTCTTCTCCTACCGGCAGCGGGACATGGAGGACGGCGAGACGGACTTCAGGATCTACGACCTCGGCGAACGCAGCGTGCTGGGCCGGATGAAGATGGGCGAGGACTTCCCGCCCGAGGTGCAGCCGTACATCAATGTGTACTTCGCCGTGGCGGACTGCGACGAAGCCGTGGCGAAGGCGACCGAGCTCGGGGGCGTGCTGCGGTTCGGCCCGATGACCACCCCGTTCGGCCGCTTCGCGGCGATCAGCGACCCGCAGGGCGCGAACTTCTCGGTGATCGACATCACGAAGACCGAGGGAGAGATGCCGAAGCTGACCGACGTGGCGTAGGCGCCCGGCCCTCCCGGCCGGACGGCCCCCGCGGTCATGGCATGATCGAGCGCATGCGTGAACGTGTTGTGGCCGCGTGTGACGGGGCTTCGAAGGGAAATCCCGGGCCCGCGGGCTGGGCCTGGGTCGTCGCCGACGCTTCCGAGGCACCGGAGCGGTGGGAGGCGGGGCCGCTCGGCAAGGCCACCAACAACGTCGCCGAACTCACCGCGCTGGAGCGCCTGCTGGCGGCGACCGACCCGGACGTGCCGCTCGAGATCCGGATGGACTCGCAGTACGCGATGAAGGCCGTCACCACCTGGCTGCCCGGCTGGAAGCGCAACGGCTGGAAGACCTCCGCGGGCAAACCGGTCGCCAACCAGGACCTCGTCGTCCGCATCGACGAACTCCTGGACGGCCGCCCGGTCGAGTTCCGCTACGTCCCCGCCCACCAGGTCGACGGCGACCGGCTCAACGACTTCGCCGACCGCGCCGCCAGCCAGGCCGCCACCGTCCAGGAGCCCGCGGGCAGCGGCCTCGGCTCCCCCGAGCCGCCGCCCGCCCCGGACACCCCGGCCAAGGCCCCGCGCTCCCGCCCGCGCACCGCCAAGGCCGCGGGGAGCAAGGGCTCCGCGCGCACGATCAAGGCGAAGTTCCCCGGCCGCTGCCAGTGCGGCCGCTCCTACGCGGCCGGTGAGCCCATCGCCAAGAACGACAGCGGCTGGGGCCACCCGGAGTGCCGCACGGGCGCGAGCGTCTGATCAGACGTCGAACGTGTAGTGCGGCGTGTGGTCCAGCAGGTCCGCCGGGCTCATGTCGTGCCACGGCCGCATCGTCTCGTTGAGGTCGATCACGTTCGGCGTGCCGGCGACCGGCAGATAACCGGAGGCGGGGTGCCGGCGCTGCCACTCGGCCCACAGCTTGTCTATGTACGCGTGGTGCAGCCAGAACACCGGGTCGTTGGGGGAGACCCCGGTCGCCATCTGTCCGCCGACCCAGACGTGGACGCGGTTGTGCAGGTTCACGCCCCGCCACCCTTCGAGGTGGTTGCGGAAGCCGTCCGAGCCGCTGTTCCAGGGCGCCATGTCGTACGTGGACATCGACAGCACCGACTCGACCTCGGCCCGGGTCGGCAGCTCGCGCGTACCGGCACCCAGGGAGCGCCGCAGGAACGTACGGCTGTCGACCCGCACGTTGACCGGCCAGTTCCCGCCGGACGCGGAGAACGGCCCGTCCGTCACCCGACCGTCCCGCTCCCGGCCGGTGCCCCCGAGGAAGTCGGGCGCCCACAGTGAGGCGCGCGGCGTACGGTCGACGGTCCAGTCCCAGTAGGGCAGCGACACCGACGCGTCCACCGACTGCAGGGCCCGCTCGAACTCCAGGAGGAATCTTCGGTGCCAGGGCAGGAACGACGGTGAACGGTGCCCGGTCCGCTCGCCGTTGTCGGTGTCGGAGACGATGAACGCGTTGTGCGTCGTGACGAACTCGTCGTAGCGGCCGCTGCGCTTCAGCTCCAGCAGCGCGGCGACGAAACGCCGCTTCTCGTCGGCGGTCAGGGTGGACTGGTTCTTGCGGACAGCCATGTGCGGTTGCTCCAGGTGCTGTGCGGGACGGGTCAGTTGGCGGGGAAGGGCAGCAGCGGCGCGCCCTGAAGCTCGTCCACCGCGGCGCGGGCGGCGGCCCGCGGGGTGGCCACCGGGTCGTAGTGGCTGACGACGCTGATCCAGCTGCCGTCGGCGTTGCGCATCACGTGCAGCTCGACCCCGTCGACGAACACCTCGTATCCCGCGCCGTGGTGCCCGTGGTGACCGGACCCGGTGGCCGGGCGGCCCTGTATCCGGCGGCCCTTGTAGACCTCGTCGAAGGTCCCGGGGGAGCCGTGGTGCCCGGCGGCCGAGGCCGGGGTGACGGCGGACAACGTCCCCGCGCTCGTGGCGAGGACGGCCGCGGCGGTGAGCGCGCTGCGACGGCTGAGTTCCGGCATACGGACCTCCAGGGGTGGGTTCGGCTGATGTCCCCGCATGCCTACCGGCCCGCCCGCTACCCGGAGAAATCCCCGCGAGCCGGTTGGCTGCGATCCGGGCAATTCCCCTTATGTCGTGCAAGGTTGAACGAAGATGATCTTGCTGCGGTACGCCTGCGCGCGGGGCCGGAAGGGGAAGTTCCACCCGCGAAGGGAGCTGTGGCGGTTGTTTCTGCCGGTGCGGTCCGCCGTCCGTGGTGCGCGTCACGCCGCGAAACTGGCGCGATCCGGCGGTCCGCTCGACGGTGCGCGCATGCTGCTACTCTGCGTCCGCAATCGACAGCTCTCGGTAATTCTCAGGGGTGTGCGTGAAGGTCGCCTGTGTCGGCGGCGGGCCCGCCGGTCTGTATCTCTCGATCCTGCTCAAGCGGCAGGACCCGTCCCACGACATCACCGTCCACGAACGCGACCCGGAGGGTTCGACCTACGGCTGGGGCGTGACGTACTGGCGCGGACTGCTCGACCGGCTCCACGAGCAGGACCCCGAGTCGGCGGCCCTCCTCGACGCAGGCTCCGTCCGGTGGAGCGACGGCGTCGCCCACGTCCGGGACCTGACGACCCGGCACCGCGGCGACCAGGGGCACGGCATCGGCCGACACCGGCTGCTGGAGATCCTCGCCGCCCGGGCCCGCGACCTCGGCGTACGCCTGGAGTACGAGAGCGCGATCACCGCCGGTGAGCTGCCCTCCGGCGCCGACCTGATCGTGGCGGCCGACGGCGTCCGCAGCGAACTGCGCTCGCGCCACTCCGCGCACTTCGGCACCCGGCTCACGCCCGGACGCAATCACTACGTGTGGCTCGGCACCACCAAGGTCTTCGACGCCTTCACCTTCGCCTTCACGGAGACCCCCCACGGCTGGATCTGGTGCTACGGCTACGGCTACGGCCCCGACCGCAGCACCTGCGTCGTCGAATGCGCGCCCGAGACCTGGGCCGGCCTCGGGTTCGACCGGGCGAGCGAGGACGACGGCCGCGCCCTGCTGGAGAGGCTCTTCGCGGACGTCCTGGACGGACACCCCCTGCTGGGCCGTCCCGGCGGCACTCCCTGGCAGACGTTCCGGACCCTCACCAACGACACCTGGCACCACGGCAACCTCGTCCTGCTCGGTGACGCCGCCCACACCACGCACTACTCCATCGGCGCCGGCACCACGCTCGCTCTGGAGGACGCCATCGCCCTGGCCGCCGCGCTGCGCGAACACCCGGAACTCCCGAGCGCCCTCGCCCGCTACGAGCGGGAACGCAAAGCGGCCCTGCTGCCCGTACAGAGCGCGGCCCGCTACAGCGCCCAGTGGTACGAGAACCTGCCCCGCTACATGCACCTGCCCCCGGAGCGCATGTTCGCCCTGCTCGGCCAGCGCCACTCGCCCCTGCTGCCCTACATCCCGCCCCAGCTGTACTACCGGCTCGACCGGGCGGCCGGGCAGCTGGAGCCGCTGCGCCGGTTCAAGCGCTGGCTGGGTCCGAAGGTCGCGCGGACCGTGCACGCACGGGCGCTGGCCTCCCGGGAGTGACCTCTGAGGCTCACCGCCCCTCGGCGTGTCCCAGGGCGGCCAGTGGGGCCGGTGCAGCGGGCGTGTCGTGGACCCCACCCCCCAGACCCGATTCAGGCGCCGAACAGCCGGTCCAGGAAGGCGTTGCCGTACACGCGGTGCGGATCGAGCCGGTCCAGCGCGGCGTTCGCCTCCGCCCACGCGGCCGGGCCGACCGCCGCCGGGACGACGTCGCCCAGCACCTCCTGGTCGCTCCACACCTCGTCGTCCGTGTATGCCCACCCCTTGGACCACTCCACCCGGGTGAGCGCGGATCCGCCGTCGAACGTACGCAGCAGGAACACCTCGATCTCGCGCAGGAACGCCTCCGCGTCCGGCGTGCCCGGCAGCGTCAGGACGTCCAGCCACACGGCCGTGTCCCACTCGGGGTGATCCTCGGACGGCCGGAGCGCCGACAGCAGGGGCGGACGGGCCCCGGCCACGCCCGTGGCGGCCGGGTCGTCCAGGCCCGTCACCCGGATCTCCACCGAGCCGTTGACCGGGAAACTGCCCCGGGCGGCATACGCCGTCAGCCGCTCCCGGTAGAACGCGGCGAACTCGGAGACGACCCGCTGCACCCCGTCCCGTGCGGTGAGGACCGCGTAGCCGTTGGCGTGCACGTGGAGCGTGGTCGGCTTCAGGTACAGCAGCGTGTTCTTGGAGGGGCCCCAGAGGTCGGCGGACAGCGTCGTCACCAGCCCGAGGGCGGCGGCCTCGTACTGGGCGGTGCCGAGCACCGGCGCGAGGTACCAGGCCGACTCCGACGTCATCCGGCCGACCAGCTCCGCCACCGGCGCGGGGACGTTGTCGGAGAACGGGTAGTTGTACGGCCGTGTCACCTTCCGCGAGGTCAGCGGCCGGGTGGGGGAGAGGCTCCACACCTTCAGCCAGGGATGCTCGGTGAAGGCGAACCAGATCGCCTCGACCCGCCCCGCCTCCTCCAGGAAGCTCGCGAACGTCCGCCCGTCGCCCGAGCCGGGAGCGGCGAACAGTTCCCCGGCCGGGATGTCCGTGCGGCTCACGCACCGCAGGTTCGTGTTCGCGCCGACGCGCAGCACCACCTCGGTGACCAGGGACCGCCCGAGATGGGTCAGCAGCGCGGCGCAGTCCGCCCCGTCGCGCCGGAAGGTGCGCAGTACGTACGCACCGGCTCCGTCGTCCCACACCACGGCCGTGAGGGACAGGATCAGGTTGCTGAGTGAGCCGTAGGTGTGCCCGGGCCGCCGCTGCTCGCCCCGTGCGGGGACGGCCGTGCCGTGGCCGTCGACGGCCAGGACCCCGCCCAGGGTGAGCACGCCCGGAGCGGGTGCCGCGGTGACACCGAGGCCGTGCTCCTCCAGAAAGGCGAGCAGGTCCTCCATGGCCACGCCGGACCCGGCGCGCACCGCGGTCGGGGAGTCCAGGGCGAGGTTGGTGAGATGGACCCTGGTGTCGACCAGGAGGACCGGGGCCCCGGACGGCGTTCCCTCCGTCACCGTCAGCGGCGACCAGCCGTGCGCGGCACCCCGGGCACGCACCCGCCACCCGTGCCGCCACGCCCAGTTGACGACGGCGACCACCTGGTCCGGGCCGTCCGGAGCACACGCCCACAGACCGTCGGCGGTGATCTCACCGACCCAGTTGCGGTAGGCCGAGCGGTACAGCGCGACGTCCGCCGGGAAGTCCGGCAAGTCCGCGGCGGCGGCCGCGGGATCCGCCGGCAGACCGGGCAGCGTGGCCAGAACGGCGGCGCCCAGCAGGAATCCCCGACGGGTCCAGGATGACGCCTCGGAAGGGTGGTTGTTCGTTGAACCGGTAGTCACCGGTGTCACGCTAGCGGCCGGTCGACACGTGACGTGTTCCTGTCGCATCGACTCACTCGTGTGAGTGAATCGTGGGGACTCGTCGAGCCGGAGCAGAACGTTCCGCGCGGCGCCGTGACGGGTGACAGACTGACGCCCATGGACGAGCGCACATTCGACAGGTCGGGTCAGCACGCCTCCGTCATCGGTCTGGGCACCTGGCAGCTGGGAGCCGACTGGGGAGACGTCGACGACAAGGAGGCCCTCGCGGTACTGGAGACGGCTGCCGAGGCCGGGGTGACCTTCTTCGACACCGCCGACGTGTACGGCGACGGCCGCAGCGAGCAGACCATTGCCGCCTTCCTCAGCGGCCGCCCGGACCTGCACGTCATGGTCGCCACGAAGATGGGCCGCCGGGTCGACCAGATCCCCGCCAACTACGTGCTCGACAACTTCCGCGCCTGGAACGACCGCTCCCGGCGCAACCTCGGCGTCGACCGGATCGACCTGGTGCAGCTGCACTGCCCGCCGACGCCCGTCTACTCCACGGACGAGGTGTTCGACGCCCTCGACACCCTGGTCGAGGAGGAGCGCGTCGCCGCGTACGGCGTCAGCGTCGAGACCTGCGCGGAGGCACTGACCGCGATCGCCCGGCCGAACGTGGCGAGCGTGCAGATCATCCTCAACCCGTTCCGGATGAAGCCGCTGCGCGAGGTGCTCCCCGCCGCCCGTGCGGCGGGCGTCGGCATCATCGCCCGGGTCCCGCTGGCCTCCGGCCTGCTGTCGGGCAAGTACACCCGCGACACCGTCTTCCCGGAGAACGACCACCGCACCTACAACCGGCACGGCGAGGCCTTCGACCAGGGCGAGACCTTCTCCGGAGTCGACTACGCCACCGGTGTGGAGGCCGCCGCCGAGTTCGCGGCGCTCACCCCCGAGGGGTACACCCCGGCCCAGCTGGCCCTGCGCTGGATCGTCGAGCAGCCCGGCGTCACGACCGTGATCCCCGGCGCGCGCTCACCCGAGCAGGCCCGGGCCAACGCGGCCGCCGCCCGCCTCCCGGAACTGCCCGGCGAGACGCTCACGGCGATCCGCGACCTCTACGACCGGCGGATCAAGGACCAGGTCGAATCCCGCTGGTGAGGCCGCTCCTCACGGCTCCAGGAGCAGCTCCCTCTCCTGCTCCTGGTCGCCGGAGGCGGCCCCGTCGTCGCGTGCCGTGAACGCCCGGGTGAGCGTGTCGCTCGCCCGCCGCACGGCCTCGGGACTGCCCTGCACGGTGACGGTCACCGGTGCGGACAGCCGCCCGGAACCCTCCCCGCCACCGCCGGCGGGGGCCGTCCGCCCCTCCCCGTCGAAGGTCGCCGTGTGCACCGTCGCGTTCTCGTCGGCGGGAACCTCGTCCGGTGCCCCGAAGGTACCTTCCAGAGCGCGGACGACCGCTCGCGCGTCGTCGGCGCCTCCGCCGCTGAGCGTCAGGGTGAGCTGCGTACCGGACATGCGTCCACGACCTCCTCAAGCCTGCGTCATTCGCGCCGTCCGTGTAACCGCCCACTGATCGCTCAAACCGCCGTGGTCCCCGGGACGAAGCGTCGTTCCGGGGAACCCGGGAAAGAGGAGGGCTCAGGTCTCACACCAGGAGGAAACAGTGGCGGACACGGCAGAGGGCGGGGCGATGCGCCGGGGGCGCAACGAGACGGAGGAGGAGAGAGCGGACCGGATGTGGCAGGAGCTCATCCAGGAGGTCCGCGTCGCGCAGATGGGCGTGCAGATCCTGTTCGGCTTTCTGCTCACCGTGGTGTTCACCGCGAAGTACGAAAACCTCTCCGGCACCGACCAGACGATCTACCTCGTGACGGTCGTCCTGGGAGCCTGCGCCACCGGGGCGCTCATAGGCCCGGTGTCCCTGCACCGCCTCGTCTCCGGGCGGCGGGTCAAGCCCCAGGCGGTGCAGCTGGCCTCCCGGCTCACCCTGCTCGGCCTCGTGCTGCTGCTCGCCACGACGACCTCGTCGCTGCTGCTGATCCTGCGCGTGGCGACGCACGACGGCTTCGTGCCCTACCTGGTCGCCGGGGTGGTCGCCTGGTACCTGCTGTGCTGGTTCGTCCTGCCGCTGTGGACGCGGCACCGCTACACGTCGAGGTGACGAAACGGAGCCCGCTGCCGGCCGGCAGCGGGCTCCTCGCGCAACGGTTCGCCGTGATTCAGCCCCCGGCGAGGACGCCCGCCAGGAAGTCGTCGACGTGGACCTCCTCGTGGCCCGGCCGCACCACCGCGTAGGTCTCGCGCAGGAACGCGGCGAACCCCGGCGCCCACGCGAACACCACCGCGTGGTGCCGCCCGCCGTCGGCGCGGGCGTCGCCGAGGAACTCCATGCGCAGCTCCTGCCACACGCCCCGCGATTCCGGGCGCATCCGCACGTCGCCCACCCCCACCGGACGGCGCAGCGCCTCACCGAGCATCTCCCGGTCCAGCTGCCACCGGGCGAGAACGCGGCCGTCGTGGCTGAAGACCACGGTGACGGCGAACGGGTCCGCGGCGTCGTAACTCAGGTGGGCGAGCACGGAGAAACGGTCCGTGTCACCCGCCTGGAGCTGCACCACCAGGGTCTTGTGGACGAACGAGTTCACGAGGGGGCCTCCGGGAAGAACCGACGTAGAGCCCTCTAGTACCCCCGATCCAGCCGGAATGCTCAGCCGACCGGGTGATTCCCGCGAGCGCCCCGCAGCGACTCGATGCAGACCGCGACGGCCCGCTGAAGATCCTCCAGACGCTGCACCATGTCGTCCTCGTAGAACTCCCCGGCGTCGTCGAAGGTCAGCTCCTCGAACACCTTGGTCGCCTTCTGGAGGCTGCTGTAGAACTTCGTGCGCCGCTCCTGCACCCGCAGCCCCGGATCGGCCTCCACGACGTCGACGACGAGGGACTTCATCGTGTCGTAGGCCTCGGCGGCCCACTCGCCGGCGTCCTCGCCCTCGTCCAGCTCGTCGATGAGCGACAGGTGCCGCTCGGCCTCCTGGCGCAGATCCGCCGGCGCGTCGACGGTCTGCCCGGCGGGCGTCCTGATCTGCCCCGACTCGGCGATCTGGCGCACGTAGCCGATCCGGTCGGCCGCCCTGCTCTCCCCGGCGACGGCCTTCTTCAGCTCGTCGGTGCGCACCACGTCCCGGGCCAGCTCCGACTGGAGGTCCGGGTCCTCGCGGACCCGGTCCAGCAGGGCCTGGCGGGCCGCTCGGGCGGTGGAGGGGTCGGCGAGGATCGCGGCGCGCAGGGCGGTGGGGTTCTCCGCGACCTCCAGGGCCTTCGTGGGCCGGATGCCCTCCGCCTCGGCCGCCTCGGTGATGGCGGTGCCGCGCTCGGAGGTCGCGCTGTTGCGGGAGACGTAGTAGTCCAGCCACACGTCGGCGTCCGGCAGTTCCACCTCCTGACCGGGCGTCAGCGCCTCGAAGTGCGGGACCATCCCGTCGTCGGCCGCCCGGTCCCACGCCTTGTAGTAGCGCATGACCCGCTCCGGGGAGCAGCCGGCCAGTTCCGCGAACTCCTTCGCGGACACCTTCGGCGTCTCGTCCGCGCCCTGCCCGCCGGGCCGCACACTGCGCGCCACCTTCAGTCCGAAGGCCCACCCCCCGGTCCGGGCGTACGCCCCGAACTCCCGCGCGTCCCGCGCGACCAGGTCGGACAGAGGCGCCGGGGCAGCGGGGGACGTCTCGGGCGGGGTCATGGCTACAGTCACGGACGACTCTCCTGGGCAGGGCAGATCGGGCGGCACGAGGTGCGCACGGAAGCCTAGCGGCACCCGCTGACCTCGCTGTTCACACCCGGGCGACGGCCCGTGTCGAAAACCGTTGTCGCCGCCGGGCGCGCGTGCGCGAGGATGTCCGGCATGGTGCGGCAGGAGACGGACGTCACGTTGCGCCGCTGTACGCAGTGCCGCGGCTACGCGTACGGCGGTGCCCCCGGCTGTGCCGTCTGCCGTGACCTCGTGGACTCCATCGTCGAGGGGGAGTGGGCCACCTTCCTGCGGCAGTGGGACACCGTCGCGGGCGGCGACCAGGAACGGATGCTCGCCGAGATGGTCGCGGCCGAACCGCACCGGCACGACTGGCGGATCGTGGACGCCGCTCTCGACCGGCTGGTGTGCCCCGACTGCGGCGGCAGGCTCGCCCGCGGCCCGGCCGGCTGCCCGGCCTGCGACCTGGCGCACGGCTTCCGCTACGCCGCGATCGAGAGGGACCGTCCGGGCGTCCCGCCCGGCAACGAACACGCGATCCGGGTCAACGTCTCGGTGGTGCGCAGGCCGCAGGTCACCTCGGAGAGCGAAGTGCTCGTCCGGCGGCTGCTGCTGCCCCTGCTGCTCGCCGGGTTCCTGCCCACGACGGAGGAGGCCCAGCGGATGAGCGCGCTCGTGAAGAAGAGCCCCCCGGGGCGGAGGGCTCGATCGGTGGAACTGGCCGTCGAGACGCTGGCCGAGGGCTTCAGCCGAACGCGTCGCGCAGCGCGGGCAGCAGCGTCTTCTCCGACCAGTCCAGATATGCCGGCTGCGACTCGCCACCGATCTGGACGAGGGCGACCTCGGTGAACCCGGCCTCGGCGTACGGTCGGACGGCCTCGACGAACGCGTCCGGGTCGTCACCGCACGGGATGGCGTCGGCGACGTCGTCCTGCGTGACGAACTGGGTCGCCGCCTCGAAGGAATCCGGGTGCGGCAACTCCGAGTTGACCTTCCAGCCACTGCCGAACCAGCGGAACTGCGCGTGCGCCCGCTTGACGGCCGCGTCCCGGTCGGGGTCGTAACAGACCGGCAGCTGGCCCACCCGGGGCTTGCCCTGGCCGCCGTGCCGGTCGAAGGCCTCCAGCAGCCCGGCCTTGGGCTCCGTGGCGATCACCAGGTCCCCGAGCCGCCCCGCGAGCTCGCACGACCGCTCACCGGAGACGGCGACACCGATCGGCGGCGCCTCGTCGGGGAGGTCCCACAGCCGGGCCGACTCCACGTCGAAGTGCGTGCCGCGATGGTTGACGTGCCCGCCCTCGAAGAGGGCGCGAATGATCTCCACGGCCTCCTCGAACATCTCGTGCCGCACATCGACGGAAGGCCAGCCGCCGCCCACGACGTGCTCGTTGAGGTTCTCACCCGAGCCCAGCCCCAGCCGGAACCGGCCCTCGGACAGCAACTGCAGCGTCGCCGCCTTCTGCGCCACCACCGCGGGGTGGTAGCGGAACGTCGGGCACGTCACGTACGTCATCAGCGGAATACGTGACGTGGCCTGGGCGGCGGCGCCGAGCACGGCCCACGCGTAGGGCGAGTGACCCTGCGAGCGCAGCCACGGGAAGTAGTGGTCGGAGGTCACCGAGAAGTCGAAGCCGGCCTCCTCGGCCCGGACCACGTGGTCGACGAGGTCACGGGGGCCGGCCTGCTCGGTCATCATCGTGTATCCGATTTGCACCATAACCGGCGAGTCCCCTGAGAGCGGGCCCGGAAACGGCTCGATCAAGGTCGCCGACGGGTGCAGGATGCATCCATGAGTGCTTCCCCCCTGCCGACTTCCGGTCCGGCCGCCCAGGGTGTCGACGCCACCGGCGTCCACGCCTTCCTCGACGCCCTCGAAGCCGCCCCCGAGATCGAGCCGCACAGTCTGATGATCGTGCGGCACGGGCACCTGGTGGCCTCCGGCTGGTGGGCGCCGTACACCCCCGAACGCCTCCACCTGCTGTACTCGCTCAGCAAGAGCTTCACGGGGACCGCGGCCGCCCTGGCCGAGGCCGAGGGACTGCTCGACTTCGACGCGCCGGTGATCTCGTACTTCCCGGAGTTCGAGGACGGCATCACCGATCCGCGCAGCCGGGCCATGCTCGTCCGGCATGTGGCGTCCATGGCCAGCGGCCACCTGCGGGACACCGTCGACGAGGCCTTCGGGCGGGACCCCGCCGAGCCCGTGCGGGGGTTCCTGCGGCTGCCGCCCGACGCGGACCCGGGCACGGTCTTCGCCTACAACCAGCCCGCCACCTACACGCTCGCCGCGATCGTCCAGCGGGTCACGGGGCAGTCGCTCAGTGACTACCTGCGGCCCCGGCTGCTGGATCCGCTGGGCATCGGTGAGGTGGCCTGGCGCCGTGACCGCGCCGGGCGCGAGCTCGGCTTCAGCGGCCTGCACGCCACCACCGACGCCGTCGCCCGGCTCGGCCGGCTGTATCTGTGCGACGGGCTGTGGGAGGGCAGGCGGCTGTTGCCCCAGGGATGGGTGGCCCGGGCCTCGCAGCCCCGCATACCGACCGCGGGGGCCATGGGGGACGCGGACCGGCAGGACTGGGACCGCGGGTACGGCTATCAGTTCTGGACGTCCCGGCACGGCTACCGGGGTGACGGCGCGTACGGCCAGTTCTGCCTGGTGCTGCCGGAGCACGACGTGGTCATCGCGGCGACCGCGGCGACCGAGCGAATGCAGGAGTACCTGAACCTGGTCTGGGAGCATCTGCTGCCCGCCTTCGGACCCGAGCCGCTGACCCGCCGCGAGGCCGCCGACGCACGGCTGCGGGAGCGCCTCGGCCGGCTGGCGCTGCCGCCCGCCCCGGGCCGTCCCGCACCCCCGGAGCGGGAGCGGGACTGGACAGCCGCCGCGTTCAGGGCCTCCGCGGGGACCGGGCCGGTCCGGTCGGCGGCGCTCGACCGGGACGCGGACGGCTGGACGCTCACGCTCACCGGAGAAGGGGACCGGCCGGACCACCCGGACCGGCTCGCCCTGCGTCTCGGGGAGGAGAGCTGGACGGTCGCCGAGGAGCCCGTCCCGACCGCGGTGAGCGGCGGCTGGACCGATGCCGGCACGCTGGCCGTGGACGTGGTGTTCCTGGAGACCCCGCACCGCCTGGCACTGACCTGCTCCCTCGTCGGCGGGACGCTCACCGCGTCCTGGCGCACCCGGCCGCTGCACGGCGGACGGCTCACCAGCTTGTGCGCCCCGCGCCGCTCAGTCTGAGCCCGGCCGGAAGGTCTTGAAGAACGTGCGCAGCGCCTCCTGGTTGGCGGCGTCCTCCCAGTCGGCGTCCGGGGTCGTCCAGCGCAGCGAGAAACTCCGGCCGCCGCCCAGCAGGACACCCCGGCCGAGGGTGTGCACCCGGGTGCCGTCGACGTCGGCGGTCCACTCCATGTCGGCGGCCTTGCGGCCCTGGTACGTCGTCGCGCGGATCGCCCCGATCCGGTCGTAGCCGTCGGCCTGCTTGAGGTTCGGCTCGACGTCGTCCCGCCACACGGCCACGGGGTCCGGGCCCGCCTGCTCGCTGTAGGTGACGGCCAGCGTGCGGTCGTCCCCCTTCGCGCCGAAGACGACCCGGTACGCGGCGCCGTCGCGATCGGTGTCCAGCCGCTTCCAGCCCTCGGGCAGCGCGAGGGAGAAGCCCTCGGCCGCCTGGTAGCGCTGGAAGCCGGGCGGCAGGGCCGTGGCCGGGGCGGACGGTGTGGGCGTGGGAGTGGGGGACGGGGACGACGCAGTGGGGG